>PMIJ01000128.1:0-14338 GCA_003157015.1 Bacteroidales bacterium | reverse complement strand
TGAGGTTACGCTCAGACATCATGAGTTTCTGCTGTTATCATACAATCAAAAGCTGATCGATATAGATATTACAAGGGTCTACATCGAATTCCAGAGAACAAAAGTCTACTGGCTTAACTGGACGAACCGTTCAAAAAAATTTGAAAAATATACCGAAGAAACAATAAGGAGCTTACTTGTACTAAAAATAATGTCATACCAGTCGACCGGGGCAGTATTAGCAGCACTTACAACCAGTATCCCCGAAACTATTGGTCATGTGCGTAATTGGGACTATCGTTTCTGCTGGCTTCGTGATGCTTCAATGTCAATAGATACACTGCTTAAAATGGGTCATTACAATACTGCCCAGCGTTTCCTTGTTTATTTAAAAGGAATTCTAAAATCAAAAAACGATTCATTCCAGGTAATGTACGGTATCAGGGGTGAACGGGACCTTACAGAAATTGACCTGCCCCACCTGGCTGGTTATGAGAACTCAAAACCCGTAAGAATAGGAAATGCAGCTTTCAATCAGAAACAGAATGATATATTTGGCTATCTGCTAAACGTAATTTATCAGTATTATGAGGTTTTTCCCGGCACATTGGATGAAATAGAAGATATGTGGGAAATTGTGCGTAACATTTCTCTTACCGTATCTACTCATTGGGAAAAGCCGGATAAAAGTATATGGGAATTCCGAAATGAAGAAAAACACTTTGTATTCTCAAAAGTTATGAGTTGGGTTGCAATGGACAGAGCTTCAAAAATTGCTCACTTACTGAATAAAACATACTATAAGGAAACATGGAGAGGTATTGCCAATGATATAAAAGAGGACGTGTTAAAGAACGGCTGGAAAAATGAGCTTCAAACCTTTACCCAAACCTACAGTAATTCAGAACTGGACGCATCATTATTGCTTATGGCTGAATATGGATTTATTTCAGCTGATGACTGGAAGTATCAAAAAACAGTTAATGCCATTAAGTCTGAGCTTTTTCACAATGGTCTTGTTTACCGTTATAAAAACTCCGATGATTTTGGAACCCCTTCATCATCATTTACGATTTGTACCTTCTGGCTTATACAGGCATTGTTCAGAATTGGGATGAAAGAGGATGCAAAAAAAATATTTGAAAATCTGCTTGCCTATGGCAACCACCTCGGACTATTCAGCGAAGACATAGATTTCACCACAAAAATGCTTCTTGGCAATTTTCCGCAAGCTTATTCTCACCTTGCATTAATCAATACGGCCATTTTGTTTTCCGAGGAGAAGTTCCTCCCCAAATTTATAAAGCCATAAAAACCTGTGTTCAAATAATGTAAGCCAAACAAGGTCAATTTCTTATGCCATAAACCAAGCCATTAAGGAGTCTCTTTGAAATCTAGAGGTACTGTCAGCTTAAAGCTAATATTCCTTCCCATATTATAAATGCCGCTTCTGCCAGAGGGATTATTGGGATATTCCTCAAAATATTTCAATCTGCTCAGGTGCGATTGATAGGCCACATCGGTGATATTATTGCCAAGAATATTAAGGCTCATTACAACTCTCCCCTTGGCGTTTGTAATATCGATGCCAAAGCCTGCGTTATAAAGTACATAACCAGGAGTTGGAGTCTCTGTGTTATCGGCAGAATATACCCTATTCTGTTTCGCATAATATTCCATCCCAATTTTAAAATACAATCCGCTGAAATGTTTTGATTTACTTTTTAGATTGGCCCTCAATTCTGTATCTGTATGCAGAGGGGGAATGAATGGCAGGTATTTAGAACTATCTGTCACATGTATCCCGTTCCCTCCCTTGTTTAAAGCATAAGTCACGGAAATTGAATTTTCAAAATGGAGCCAGTCGTAGGGGTGAATGTCGAGATTTGCTTCCCATCCATACAATTGTGCTTTAGCTTGTTGAAATTTGAAAGTCTGATTACCCTTAATGATTACTGAATCTTTTCCCAAATGGTTCAATAACTTCTGATTGAATATGTAATTTGTAATATTGTTATTAAACAAATCCAAATTACCGCTTATGTGATCTGATCTGTAAGAAATTCCTAAATCTTCCTGGAGGCTGAATTCAGGTTTAAATGCGGTATTACCAATCTGATATATAAGAGTTCCAGGATGCACTCCGTTTGCAGATATCTCTGCTATATTAGGAGCTCTGTAACCTCGCGCAATATTTGCTTTCACTAATAGCTTCTTCGTAATATTGTAAGTAGCACCAAAACTGGCAGAAAGGCCTGAAAATGTATGTTTAAAGCTATAGAATGGTCGATTTGAAAGTGCTGTATCCGGTACGGTTACCTGCATATCGAATCCAGTTTGAGGATTTGGAAGAGTGTACATAGCATCATTTCGGAAAACACGGGTGTCATATCTGGCCCCCGCACTTAAATCGAGTTTTCCTATTGTCTTTTCAGCCATAACAAATGGACCTATATCAAATTGATTATAATCCGGAATTACAAATTCTGTGCCTTTGTTAGTATTCTGCTGATACATTCCATTAAGCCCAATGGTGCCTGTCCATCCGTCTTTTTCCGGAATAGAATATTTGACATCGTATGTAAAAGTTTTCAAATCAAGGTAAAGACCAGGGATATCTGGATATTGAGGATGGCTGAATTCTCTTCTTATACTTTGCTGATATCCCAGGATCACTCCCAGTTTACCTTCTCCCAGAATAAAATTATTTGATAAATAGATTCTATAGTGCTGGACATGTTGATGCAGCGGTGTGATTTTATATGAATTTAATTCGGCATTTGAAACAATTGGCCTGAAGGTGTCAGCCTCTGTAATCTGCTTTGTAAATTTCCGGGTAAGGGAATCCCGGCTACCGTCAGGAATTTCCTGCAAATCATCAAATAATGAAAAATTGAGATCCGAATAACCCCACGCCTTATTAAGTCCAACATAGCCGCTTAAGTCGGTTTCATTAAATGCCGTGCCATAAACACGACCGTCATACTTGTTTTGATAATTTGTGGCTTGTTTATGTGATACCACTCCTCCCCAAATGAACCCATTATGGTTTCCATCTAAAGCTGCATGAGCTGCAATGAGCCCGTTATTTGTCTGGTAATTTGTTTCAACATGTCCTTTGATTGTACCATCCGGAACAGGTGGAGCAGGCAGTAAATTGACCACTCCGGCTAAGGCATCAGATCCATAAATTAAGCTTGCAGGACCTTTCACAATTTCTATCCGGTCTACAGCATTTTCATCTACCTCGATTCCATGTTCGTCTCCCCATTGTTGTCCTTCCTGTCTTACTCCGTCAAACATTGTCAACACGCGGTTATACCCTAATCCATGAATAAATGGTTTTGATACATTGGGTCCGGTTGTAACTGCGCTTACGCCCGGAAGATTTGAAATTGCGTCTATAATATTAGTGTTTAAGTTTTGTTGCAATTCCCTGCTGCTTACCGTAATCATAGGAACCGGAGTCCGGTTTATTTCAGTTGCCCTGGTAGAGCCGGTAACAACAACTTCGTTCATTTCTGTAATAGCCTGTTCCATCTCAAAATCCATTGATGAGATTTTAGCCAAATCTATATTTTCGACAACAGACTTATATCCGAGGAAACTTACTTGTACAATTACTTTTACCCTTGGCAGATTATCAATTCTGTAAATACCATTTTTATCTGCAATTGCTCCTGTCTTAAGCTCCGGTATATAAACTGTTGCACCCGGAATCGCTTCACCTGATGCTTTGTCGCTTATTTTACCAGTTATTTTGTTTTGGGCATTTGATGTATGATAAATTAATATCATAGAAAAAATGATAAGAAATCTTTTCATTTTATTACTCTTTATGTTCAACAATTATTTAAAAGAAACGCATAGAATCCAGTCTCCTAAACTTGGCTGTCAGGAGGTGCGCGTAATGAAAATGAAAATTTGGGGATATTATTATATCTGGAAATGTAATTAAAACTATAACTATCAACCGGATTTTCAAATGGTAAATGTATGTTTTTATAACTTGAAATGAATACGGAATATTCGAAATTGCAAATAGGACAGTTTTCCGTAAAACGCTCGTGCGTTTTTTCATCTGTTACATTAAATAAAGCCCTTTTATGCCTATGCTCTGCCTTAACTATTGATGGTAAAAGAAAAACTAACAATAGCAGCCCGGATGTAATTTTTCTGACTTTTCCCATCATTGAATTAGATATCTTCCATTTTTCGTTTAATATCCAAGTAACAATTTAAACTAATTATTGTTTCCATCCACCCCCTAGGCTCTGATACAAGAAAACTATTGCCTGTAATTGTTCCAGTTTATCATCAATGCTGTTCAGTTGAGCTGAAAGAAGGTTTACCTCAGAAGTTAGAACATCAGTATAATTGGTGGAGGATGTATATTTGAGCAGTTCCATTGTGTAATTAACTGATTTTTCAAGATAATCTATCTGACTGGTCCTTAATGATATCTTTTCCGTAGCTGTCTGGTATTCATGCAATGCATTTGCAACTTCCTGTCCTGCAGTCAATAGGGTCTGTTTAAAGGATATAAGATACTCTTCCTGGTTAGCCTGTGCAACCCTGAGGCGTTGCCTGTTTTGTCCCTGGTTGAATATCGGCTGAGCCAATCCCCACACAATATTCCAGAAAACTGAAGAAGGATTGAATAATTGGGATAAGCTTGTTGAAGTAATACCTCCTGTGGCAGAAACAGTAAGTGCCGGATAGAAGTATTTTCGAGCCACATTTGTCATTTCAAAACCGTATCTGAATTGAAACTCAGCTTCCTGAACATCAGGGCGGTTGGCAAGCAATTGAGCAGGGACCCCTGTTTTAAGGTCTGCTCTGATATCCTGTTCATAGAGAGAATGACGGGCTATTGAACCCGGATCTCGTCCCAGCATAATACTGAGGGCATTTTCTGTTTCGTAAATACTAAGTTCAATTTCAGGGATCGTAACCTTTGCAGAATACAGGTTAGCCTGACTCTGTACCAGGTCAGCTCCAGTAACCAGATCATTGTCCTTCATCAGTTTTATGGTTTCTACATCTGAATTCCTGTTTTCAATAGTTTTTTTGGTCACCTGAAGTTTAGCATCAAAAGCAAGTAGTGTATAATAACTATTAGCTACACTGGCAATTAGACGGGTTTGTACAGTTCTTTTATATGCTTCGCTTTCCAGAAGAAGAGCCAGATTTGCACGTTTAGCACTTCTTAGCCTGCCCCATATATCTGCTTCCCAGCTTGATGTGCCTATAAGCTGGTATATTGCCGGTACTCCTGCAATCATGGCATCATTCTTCTGATATGAAGCACCGGCTGAAGCATTAAGCGAAGGGAAAAAAGCAGCTTTGCTCTGTTGAAAATTGGCCTCTGCTTTTTTCATCCGTGCAACAGCTATCTTAAGATCCGGGTTATTTTTGATTGCTTCTTCAATAAGATTTTGTAAAAGCGTATCCGTGAACAGGCTCCTCCAGGGGACATCTGCAATATTTGTACTGTCAGTGACTGCCAGATCCCTGAAAAGTTTTTCTTCTGATATCACATCAGGTCTTTTATAGGGCTGAAGGGCCTTGCAGGAACCCAGCAAAAACAGTATTGAAAGTAAAAAATATAATAAAATTTTAGGATTGAAGATATTCCGTAAATACATAATAATCAATTTTGTGCAGTAATTATTTCTATGTCACTATCATCATTTGAATCTTTTTTCCCTGATGCTTTTTCCTGCAGAGTCTGAAAAATAATGAACAATACTGGTATTACCAGGACTCCAAATAAAGTACCAAACAGCATTCCTCCCACAGCGGATGTACCGATTGATCTGTTTCCATATGCCCCGGCGCCTGTAGCAAACATTAATGGCATTATCCCAAAGATAAATGCAAGTGATGTCATTAGAATCGGCCTTAATCGTGCTTTAGCTCCTTCAGTGGCCGCCTGTACGATTGTCATCCCTTTTTCTCTTCGTGTTGATGCAAATTCTACAATCAGGATAGCATTTTTGGCTAGAAGGCCTATAAGCATAATCAGTGAAATCTGCATGTAAATATTGTTGTCTATACCAAAAATCTTTGCAAAGACGAATGTTCCTGCCAGACCCACGGGCAGGGACAGCAATACTGCGAATGGCAGAAGGTAACTTTCATAAAGAGCGCTTAACAGAAAATAAACGAAAAGGAGACTTAAAATAAATATATATATTGCCTGAGAACCGCTCTTTTGTTCTTCACGGCTGACACCTGAAAATTCAAAATCGTAACCCGGAGGCAGAGACTGGGCAGCCACTTCCTTTATTGCTGCAAGAGCCTCTCCTGAACCAAACCCTATATTAGGAGATCCATTAACCGACATTGAGGTAAACAAATTAAACCTGGATATACTTTCCGGCCCGAATGTTTTAGTAAGTGTAATAAATTCGGTTATTGGAGCCATTTTATTTGTTCCTGTACGGACATAAACTTTGTTTAATTCTTCCGGATTAGCCCGGTAAGCTGCATCAGACTGAATCATAATACGATACTGCTTGCCAAACTGATTGAAATTATCTACATATATTCCTCCGAAGTAACCTTGCATCGCATCCATTACATCATTCACTCTCAAACCGGCCTCTTTAATCTTGGGTACATCCACACTGAGAAGATACTGTGGAAAATTGGGATTAAATGTTGTTGTTGCGAATTGAATTTCAGGACGTTTACTTAAGGCGGCCAAAAATTCCTGGGCCACATTATAAAATTGTGCAATAGTATGTCCTCCTTTGTCCTGAAGTTCAAATGAGAAACCGCTGTTTATACCAAAGCCATTGATAGTAGGCAGTGAAAAAGGCATGATAGTGGCATCCCTGATCCCTGATGTCTTCTTAAACAACGAGGTAATAACATCCTTATTACTGACTCCTTTCCTTTCATCCCATTTCTTTAGTTCGAGTATGACCATAGCATACGAGCTGCCCGAACCTGCGATCATGCTCATCCCTGACATACGTAACACATTGTTAACCTGTGGTATAGTACGTGAAATACTATCCACTTTGTTAGCTATAATTGTTGAACGTTCCAGTGAAGATGCAGGAGAAAGGCTGATATTGACAAAAATTGTACCCATATCTTCTTCAGGCACAAAACCCGACGGAGTGGTTTTCATTAGAAGAAAAAGTCCTCCGCTAAACAGTACAACTGCACATATAACAATCCACTTTTTTGAGGATAAGAGTGTTACATAGTGAATATATTTATCCCTGCCGGCATTGAATCCAGCATTAAACAGAGTGTAGAATTGCTGCATTCCGCCTTTCTTCTTTATCTCTTTATTTTTTGGTTTCAGAAATATTGCAGCAAGCGCGGGACTCAGAGTCAGTGCATTAACTGCGGAAATAATAATTGCAATTGCAAGGGTTACACCAAACTGTTTATAAAAAACGCCCGAAGATCCGGAAATAAACGTAACGGGGATAAATACTGATGCCATAACGAGAGTTATGGAAATAATTGCAACTGATATTTCACTCATCGCATCTATTGATGCCTTCCGGGCAGAAGTGTATCCCTGGTCAAGCTTTGCATGTACAGCCTCCACAACAACTATAGCATCATCAACCACAATACCTATTGCGAGTAGCATGGCAAAAAGCGTAAGCAGATTTAAGCTAAAGTTAAACAGGTATAAAAAGAAGAATGTTCCGATTATTGCAACCGGCACAGAGATAGCTGGAATAAGAGTGGAACGGAAGTCCTGAAGGAAGAGATATACAACGATGAATACAAGTATAAAAGCTTCCAGCAGGGTTCTGATAATTTTCTCAATCGAAGCATCCAGGAACTTATTAGCATTGACCAGATTCGTGTAGTGTACTCCTTCAGGGAACGATTTGGCAGCTTCATCAAGTACTTTTAATGACTCCTTGATTACATCCCTGGCATTTGATCCCGGAGTCTGACTAATGGCAACGTTTGTCGCAGGCTTACCATTTACAAGCACGTCGCTGTTGTACGACAGAGCACCCAATTCTACTCTTGCTACATCTTTCAGCCTCAGGAATTGACCATTATCCTGAGACTTAATAATCACATTTCCAAATTCTTCTATAGTTTTGAGCTTTCCTGTATATTTTATAACATACTGGAAGCTCTGGTCGCCTCGTTCTCCGAATTTTCCCGGTGCTGCTTCAATACTCTGGTCATTTAAGGCTGAAATCACATCGCTTGGGACTAGTCCATATACTGACATGATATCCGGTTTCAGCCAGATACGCATTGAATATGTCATAGAGCCAAATGCTCCGGCACTTCCCACACCGGTTACGCGTTGAAGTTTTGGGATTAGGTTTATCTCAGCATAGTTCTGCAGGAAGATCTGATCATAAGCCGGATTATCACTATAGATAGCTGATATAAGTAACATTCCGTTTTGCTGCTTTCTTACAGAAACGCCGGCCCGTGTGACCTCTGCTGGCAATATACCGGCAGCTGATGATACTCTGTTCTGGACGTCCACTGCAGCCATGTTTGGATCAGCACCAACTTTAAAATAGACACTGATTGAACCATTCCCGTCATTAGTGGCACTCGAAGTCATATAAGTCATCCCTTCTACACCATTAATCTGTTCTTCGAGAGGAATAATAACACTATTAAGAACAACCTCAGCATTAGCTCCGGCATAATTTGCCGACACACGAACTGTAGGTGGTGCTATGTCGGGATATTGTAAAATCGGCAATTCTAATAGACCCAGTATTCCAATCATTACAATAATGATAGAAATCACTGTACTGAGAACAGGGCGTTCTATAAATCTTTTAAACATCTTTTAAATTTTGCAATGAAATCAACTAGTTAATTTTGCTGTAAAAACTCACAGCATTGGTTTCTTTTGGAATTATTGTCGCTCCATCCCTCAGCGAACTTACACCCTCTATAACAACACGGTCTCCCGTTTTAAGACCATCAGATACAAAGAAATACTTTCCGTCATCACTCGGGTATGAGGTAATAGGAACCGATGACACTTTATTATCCTGACCTACTGTAAAAATGAAACGCTTGTTCTGTAATTCATAGGTTGCACTTTGCGGTACAATTAAAATGCTGTCTTTTATTTCAGGGATACTGATTGTTGCACTGGAGCCGCTTCTAATCAAGCCTTCGGGATTAACAAACACTGCTTTGAAGGTAGCTGAACCTGTTTCCGTTGAAATGAGTCCGCTGGCCATCTCAATTCTGCCTTTCAAAGGATATTTCGCTGAATTTGCAAGAATAAGAGTTGCTGGTGGTATATTCTTTATTTTTTCTTCTATTGTTTCACCAGGAGAATCAGAAAGCAGATTGAGAAGTTGTTTCTCGTTCCATGAAAAATATGCAAATACTTCACTGATATCCGAGAGCGTGGTCAAAGCTTCTGAACTATTACTGCCTACCAGGGCTCCTGTTTTGTAGGGGATCATACCAATAATCCCATCCTGCGGACTTCTTAGCGTAGTATAACTTAAATTAGTCTCTGCATTAGCAAGAGCAACTTTTGCCTGTTCCAGAGCCGCTTCTTTTGTTTGCAATGTGAGTTCAGCAGATTGTAACCTGAAATCACTGACAATCTGTTTTTCAACCAAAGGTTTGACTTTATCAATTTCTATTTTTGCGGAATTAACATTCGCAACAGCACTATTAATGCTTGCTTTGGCCGTTAACACCTCCTGGTCATATTGTGGATTATCTATCCTGAAGAGAAGCTGACCTTTTTTCACATGATCGCCTTCGTTAATATAAATCTCCTTTAAATAGCCATTTATCATTGGCCTGATTTCTATTACCCGCTGACCCTGAATCGTTGCTGGAAAGTCCTGATGGACAGTAACAGATTTAGGTACCATGGTAAGTACAGAATAGTCCTTTACCATTTTCCCACCACTGGTATTTTGTTTGTTCTGGCTACATGAGACAAAAACAATTGCCAAAAAACAAATCTTCAAAAAAGCAATTCTCATTTCAATCTAAGTATTAATTTATTAGTGTATTTCTATTTATTATCGCAATTGCCCTTATTGGTCAGAACGTTTCCGGAGTTATCGGATTGTGCTAATCCAAAAAAACGAAGTATGACAAAATCGTCAACAAAGATAAAGCCTAATAAGTCATAACAAACAGATATGCATATCCATTAAGGAAAATTATGAATTATTAACAATTAGAATTAAAAATCAGCTGATTTTTAAAAAGTTCTGAAATATCCGAAAAAAACCCGGGTAAATTTAAGCAAGGTCAATAAATTCTGTTAAGATTAATGACAAGTATTAACCTCCTTCCAGTTATTCAATCCGAAAGATGATTTAAAGGAATCAGGTATGAAGAACATGAAATCGCATTAAACAGCTTCAAGATCTGGGTAATGAAAAAGAAAAGGTTGCTCCTTTGTCCGTTTCCGATTCTGCCTATTTTATGCCACAATAAAATCACGCGGCACATCTATTAATCTGGAAATATCCAATATTTTCTTCCTGATATCAAAACCTTCGGTGCATTTGATATTGCAGGCACCGCATTTTTCGCATGGTCTGGCTGAAATATCAACTCCCGCAAGCGTGTGCCATGCCTTTGCCGGACTCTTGTAACCGTAAGCATACATATAACTTCTCATTATTGTTGGAATATCCAGGTTATGCGGACATTGCGGAATACACTTTTTACACTGCTGACAATATAATCCGGTTTCCTGATTGAGGCCGGACAGCTTAAGATCCTTTAATTCCTGTTCAGACATTTTGAGGTTTTGTATCATTGCAAGGTTTTTCCTCAACTCTTCAAGCGATGACATACCTGAGACTATCGACGATACGTTTTTGTTCTGCAGTACCCATTTCAATGCTGCGTCGGTGTTCAGAGGGGGGCCTGCCTTATCACGGAATGCCCCTGCTGTTGTTTTCATCGCAACAATTCCAATCCCTGCCTGTCTGGCTTTAGCAATTGATGCATTAAAAGATTCTTTGTCAGCCGTTTTAAAATTATATCCGATCATGGCTAACTCATATATACCTGAATCAGAAGCTGCCTGTAATGCTTCTTCGGTATCACTATGGGAAGCAATCCCTACAAACCTGGTCTTTCCTTCTTTTTTTAGTTGTTCAAGTGCTTTCAGAACACCTTCATTTAGTACCATCTCTCTTTTTCCGACAAAAGGGAAAAGGAAGAAATCAACGTAATCAAGGCCAAAGCGCTTCAGACTTTCCTCAGCTTTCCGGATATAAGCCTGTGGATCAAATGCAGTTAAAAATTTGCCTGTTCGCATATCCAGACCATCAGGCGGCACAGCTGTACCAACCACAAAAGTATCACGAGGGAGACCTTTTAACCCCTCTCCTACAAGTTTCTCATTGTTCCCCTCACCATAATAGGTAGCGGAAAAAAACAACTTAATGCCGGCTTCGTAAGCAGACCTGACAAAACCCGAAGCTGTAGCACTACCGGTGCCCATGCTTATCAGTGGGGTCTTGATCCCCGTTTTGCCCAGGACACGATACGGTAAATCAGACTGATCGCCTTTTAGAGATCTGCCAGCCATTCTCAATTTAAGACCTGAAGGCAATAATGCAGCTCCTGAAATTCCCATGAAGCTCTTTTTCAGGAAATCACGGCGGTTATTATTTCTCATTTCTGATGTCTTTTAATTATATGTGATGACTTGTTATGTGCAAGTTATTTATTTTTATTGTCCGTAACAAATAATCTGTCCCGATTCCGCTGGTTAGCATCCATTAGCTTACATTGTCGCTTCTATGCAATACTCTTCTGGTTATTGAAATGCCAGCCGGTATAAATACTAAAATAAATATCCATGAAATTAACGGAATCACAAGAAATTTAAATGCCGGCTTTGTCCCTGCCGGAATTATTCCGGCGTAAACAATCAATGAACCTGCTATGATAAGTAATAGAATGCCATAGAATGCAATCCTGACAAGAACTGACCACCCTTGAGAAACCAAATTGGCCAAAAAGAGTGCTATGAAAGGCGAAAGTACCCAAATGACAAATAAACAAACAAGCAGGACAGATTTATTATTTTGTCCCGCATGCAGAACAAAACTGAGCGATACAATTGCACCAGCCAAAACTATTATAAATGACAAAATGCGAAACACCCGAAAAGTGAAATTTTCTTTCATTTTATATATTTTAACAAGTAAGGAAACATTTCACGTTTATACTTGGTTCAATGCAGCAGCAGCATCTTATCCGGAAGTTCATATTCTAGTACCAGGTATACGAAAACAAAACACAGACCCCTTGCCGGGTTCTGAACTAAACGAAATCTCACCGCCAAGCAGTTCTATGTATGCCCTGGCAATTGATAATCCCAGACCTGTGCCCTCATAACGTTTTGTTATACTGCTTTCTGCCTGGTAAAACGGCTTAAAAATATTAGGCTGATGTTCCGCACTGATACCAATACCCGTATCAGAAACACAAAATTCAATCATTCCTTCCTTTCTCATACAACCAAATTCAACATGTCCTTCATTAGTGAATTTAACTGCATTGCTCACAAGGTTATTAAGTGTCTGGAACAATTTGTAACCGTCTGTTGAAATGATAATCTCTTTCTCATCAGGGGGGACATTACAAATTATCAGGATATTCTTTTCATCTGCTGCAGGTTTGAACTTGTCATATACCCTGTGAAGCATCAGGATAAGATCAGTCTCCTTTATTATGAGTCTGACTATCTTCGCTTCAATTTTCGAGATCTCAACCACGTCGTCAACAATCTCAAGAAGATGATCCGAGCTATGAGTAATTATATCCTGAAATTCCAGCCGGTTATCCGTGAGTTGGCCGGGTTCATTCAGAAGTGTTGAAAATCCTACAATTGCATTTAAAGGCGTTCTGATCTCATGTGGCAAATTGTTTAGAAAAGCCATCTTCAGGCGATCGCTTTCCGTTGCTCTTTCCAATGCTTTCTCAAGCAACAAAAGGGTTCGTTTATATTCACTGATATCATAGAATATTCCCACTAAACCTGTTGCTTTTCCCGTCTTGTCGTCATAAACAGGTATTGCACAGTCTTTAATCCATTTTTTCTCACCCCCGGGAGTAGTAACTAATAACTCTGCCCTGTATTTCTGTATTTCCCCGTTGATAATTTTTATCCGGGCCTGGGAAGAATCAACAGGAATGCCCTCGAAGGCAGGAATAATCTCTTCAATCATCTGTTGAAAAAGTTTCTCCGTAAACTCACCAGGTATAATATCGAAAAGCTGTTTAATTCCGTATCCGGGGTTCAGAAAAAGACCATCACCCATATCAGCTCCAAAAATGAGCTGATATGGCACGCCATCAGCATTCTCAACTGCCCGGTATAAGATATCAGCTGTGAAGTTGAATTGTTCTTCAACCTCTTTTGTAAAACGATTATTAGGATATTCGGGAGAAATTTCAGGTCTCATAATTATAGATTTTTATTTTTCCTCTCTACATTCATTAACTGCGTAAAACAGAAAACTACTCTGGCAATCCTATATTACAGAATCAGCAAAGCATACATTATCAAACGTTTACAATATCAATTTGATATAGTAAGGATTATAAACAATGTTTAATCGGAATAGGAATCAATTTGTTACCAGCTTTCATTTTCAAATTGTCAGTTATTAATTGAAAAAATGATTATATTTGGATTATTATAGAAAGGAACTGCAAAAAAATTGCTCACTGTGAAAGAGTATACCGATAGTGAGGTAATAGAATGCCTGAGAAACCGTCAGAGCTATGTGGTTCATTACCTTTTTGACAGGTATATGCCAATGATAAGGNNTGATATCTTTCAGGATGGCCTGATCATTATGCTGGAGAAGCTTGACGATAAAAATTTTGTTCTTACCTGCAAATTCAAAACATTCCTCTATTGCGTTTGCGAGCACCTTTGGAAAACGATTCTTGAAAAACGGCAGGCAGCGGTGAATTATCTCACAAGGAGGAATGATCAGGAAGGTGATAAAGATTTTACTGATCTTATTGACCATCAGATGTATGAAAAGATAATTCACGATGTTTTCCAAACACTTGATCCGGTGAGCAGAACAATACTTACACTTTACTGGCAGGAAAAATCTCCACAGGAAATAGCAGACAAGCTTGGCTATACTAATGGATATGTCAGGAAGAAAAAATGTGAAGCTCAGAATGAGCTTACCGAAAAGGTACGAAGACATCCGGATTATGTAAAAATAAAAAGGACTGAGATAGCTGCAAGGGAAGTGGTGCACTAACTGCAGGAACAGGGAACAGGGAACAGGGAACAGGGAACAGGGAACAGGGAACAGGGAACAGGGAACAGGGAATGAGGGCTAAAGAATGAGAAACTAGCAAC
>PMIJ01000079.1 GCA_003157015.1 Bacteroidales bacterium | reverse complement strand
TAATGTTTCGAACACTCAAGGGCACAGAGCTCAGAGCACTGAACACTGTGCCTTTACCAGCTCGAATCATACCACGATCTCACATCTGTGGCAATCATTCCTGCAGTTAATGCAGCTTCGAGGCCAAGATCTCCATCCTCAAATACCTCAATGAATTCAGGATCAATTTTCATAAGGGCTGCACATTTGAGAAAGGTTTCAGGATGGGGTTTGAAGTTTTCCACATCGTTAGCCGTAATAACAATGTCAAAATACTTGCTAAGACCGGTTACTTCGAGTGTCCTCTCGACAGCTTCCCTGTGACCTCCTGTTCCTATAGCCATTGGCAGTATTCCGTGATATTTTTTTACAATATCAACTACCGCATTAATTGGTTTTACCAGATGCTGTTCTTTATAGAATTCAATGATCTTCTCAGCCATAATCTGTTCAATAGTAACACTTCCATCTAAATTACACTTTTTTATAATCTCATCTGCGATTATCCATCCGGGAGTACCTGTGTGTTTCCGTAAAAAAGCTGTATCAATATCGGCTCCGAATTTCTGACAGGCCATTCTCCATCCTTTAAAATGGAATGGCATCGTATCGGCAAGAGTGCCGTCGAGATCAAAAATTAGTCCCTTAATACCAGGTTTAATATCGTAATGCATTTTTTTCTGTTGCGGCAAAGGTAGAAATAAAACTGAAATTGTTGATAAGTTCATAAGTTGGCCACAACAACTTTTCAACTTGCATAGGTTAAAAGCCTTAAACCCAGTAAAACAGAGTAATATGATTAATTTTTCGTATCTTGTGTGTTAACCCAAATTAAGTGGATTTGCCTTTATTGCCGAGAGGTATCAGAAACAGTATAAGCTGCAATGATTATCAATAAAAAATACTATGGGAACAACTGATCATATAGAGTTTTCTGATTTGTTTGATTTAGGTGATATTCAGCATATTCAGGATCTCTTCTCGGATGCCACAGGAGTTGCTTCAATAATAACACATCCCGATGGAAAACCGATTACCCGTCCAAGTAATTTTTGCAGATTATGCAATGAAATAATCAGGAAAACAGATTCCGGTCGTTCAAACTGCTTCAAATCCGATGCTGAAATCGGTAAACCCAGTCCATCGGGGCCAATAATTCAACCGTGCCTGAGTGGTGGCTTATGGGATGCCGGAGCGAGCATTATTGTAGGTGGTAAACATATAGCCAACTGGTTAATCGGTCAGGTAAAAAATGAGGAACAGGATTATCATAAGATGCTTAAATATGCAAACGAGATAGGAGCTGATAAAAAGGATTTTATGGATGCACTCGATGAAGTGCCTGTTATGTCGAAAGAGAAATTTGAAAAAGTGGCTAAGATGCTATTTGCGTTTGCAAGCGAGATTTCTTCCAGGGCATTTCAGAATAAGCAGCTCGAACAATCAATTCAGGACAGAAAAAAAGTTGAACTGGATCTGATGAAGGAACAGTATCTTATTGATGCTCTATTAAATAATCTTCCTGATCATATTTATTTCAAAGACATCGAAAGCAGATTTATAAGGATAAATAAGGCTCACGCCATGTTCTTTGGTTTGAGTGATCCTGACCAGGCAATTGGCAAAAGAGACTTTGATTTTTTTACAGATGAGCATGCCCAGCAGGCCTTCAATGATGAACAGAATATCATCAGGACGGGCCATTTGCTAAGCCTGGAGGAAAAAGAGACACACTATGATCATGAAGATACATGGGTTTCTACAGTTAAACTACCATTGTGCGACAAAGATGGAAGAATTATAGGCACATTCGGAATCTCCAGGGACATTACCAAACACAAACTTGCTGAGGAAGAGATTAAGCTAAAAAATGAGTTGCTTCTGACCACAAATGCTGAAAAGGACAAGTTTTTCTCGATCATAGCGCACGATCTGCGAGGGCCATTGAGCTCCTTCCTGAGCGCAACACAGATACTCTCGGAAGATATTCAGACTATGGCCACACAGGAGATTAAGGAGATTACAGTTAGCATGAAGGAGTCGGCCCAAAACATCTACACCCTTTTGGAAAACCTGCTGGAATGGTCAAGGCTGAGACGTGGGAGACTCGATTTTGTTCCGGAAAGACTTAACATAAATGAGAAAATCAACGATTGTATTGGTGTTCTTTCTGAATATGCCAGAAAAAAAGAAATTCAAATATTTGTTTCGATACCAGGAGCCCTTGAGATTCATGCTGATAATCATATGTTTGATACCATAGTGCGGAATCTGGTCTCAAATGCNNGTCGGTGGAAAAATCAGTGTTGAAGCTATTTCTAATAATAATCACTTTATTGAAATGAAAGTCAGCGATTCAGGAATAGGAATGCCCCCGGAATTGAAAAGCAAACTATTCCTTCTGAGCGAAAAGACCAGCCGACCAGGTACAAACGGAGAAATGAGCACCGGGCTCGGATTATTATTATGTAAGGAATTTATTGAAAAGCACGGAGGGAGGATTTGGGTAGAAAGCGAGGTTGGGAAAGGCAGTTCATTTTATTTCACAATGTCAGGAACAGGCAATTAGTTAATTAGAGGTAGTATTTCGTGCGGAGTGAGGCATGAAGTGTGAGGTTTGGATGTAGTGTATTAAGTAGTAACAAATTACCATGAAAAAAACAGGACATGAACTCTTTTTGCTGGCGGTCGATCTCTCGCAACTGAACAGTAAAGAAGAGATTCTTAAAGTATTTTCAGAAAGAATTGAATCTGTATTTCCTAACCTTAAATTTATCTCGCATTCTGTAAATGAGAAAGTTACGGAACGAAAAATCGCTATTTGTACCAGTCTGAAAAGTTATGGGTTTATCACTTTCATCCATGGATGGGAAAAAGACTCTGCGACTTTTGAATTAATACAGAATCTATGCAGAATGGTTGCTGTTTTGCTTGAAAAGGCAGAACAGGTGGAGAGCAAGAAAACAGATGCGGCTTTAAAAGAGAGCTATTCAAAGTATCTGGCAGTCTTTGAATCAACTGGTTCTGCAACACTCCTGGTAGAGGAAGATACCACAATATCTCTGGCTAATCAGGAGTGCCTTTCTCTTACCGGGTATTCCCGCGAAGAGCTTATCGGTCAGAAATGGACTAAGTATGTCGAAAAGGAGAGTTTAGAGCAAATGATCAAAAATCATAATCTCAGACGGATGGATCCTGCGATGGCACCAAAAAAATATGAGGTTAAACTTCTAAATAAAAAGGGAGAGATACGCTATGCATTGCTCGACATTGGTATGGTAAAGGAAACCGGACAGAGCATAGTTTCCATTATAGATATTACAGACCGGATTGTAGCCGAACAAGCCCTGATGACTAAAGCTGATGAACTTGAACGTTTTAACCGACTGATGCTGGGACGTGAAATAAGGATGATCGAACTTAAGAAGGAGATAAATGAATTGCTGAAGAAATCGGGCAAAAATGAAAAGTATAAAATTCACGGGTAGTACTGCTTTCCTATTTTTTTTCTTACATGCCGGTCAGGATTTGCGCAGACCAGCCGTATTTCTGATTTCTATGGTCTGATGATATCCTGAATGCGGGCAAAGCGCATGACCTTAAGAACGTAAACGGTGAGACCACATAACCTTAAGACCGGAAAACTGTAAAACTGCAAGACTTAAAGACAGCAAGAATGCAAGACTAAATAAAACAAGCTATGGAGAAGATGAAAGGGTATAAAATACTGGTTGTGGATGACTCTCCCGAACTGCTTGACATAACCACAAGGGCTCTGATAAAAGCCGGCTACTTAGTATTTTCAGCTGTAAATGGTGTAGAGTGCTTAAGGATTCTGAAAGAAAAAAAACCCGAGTTAATTCTTCTCGTTATCAGGCTTCCTGATATTAATGGAAAGGATATCTGTAAGAAAGTAAAAAGCAATCCGGAATTTTCATCCGTTTTTATCTTACTGATCTCTTCTTTAAAAACACGTTCTGAAGATATTTCCGAGGGTCTTGAAGTTGGCGCTGATGGTTACATTATACGGCCTGTTGAAAATCGTGAACTTATTGCAAGAGTTGAAGCAGCCTTCAGAACTATAAAAGCTGAGAGAGAACTGAGAGCTTCCAATCTGAGATGGCGGACTACTTTCGATAGTGTTAATGATGCTGTTTTTATGCTTGACACTGCAGGAATAGTGATCCAGGCTAACAAAAGCGCCACAAAACTTTTAAAAAAGACTGAAGCTGAATTGTTGGGCCACCATTGTTATGAAAATCTACATTGCTCAAAGTGTACAATTGAAGATTGTCCGTTTATGAAAATGAAGGAAAGCATGAAAAGAGAAACAATGCTTCTTCCAGTTGGTGAAAAGTGGTTTGAAATAATAGTTGACCCGCTCATTGATGATAAAGGAGACTTTCATGGAGCTTTACATTTTATAAGTGATATTACAGCGCGGAATAAAGCCGAGCGCACACTTGAGGAAAGAACAATTGAATTACAAAACGAGCTGGAAGAAAGGAAAATTACTGAAAAGGAGCTTAATAAATCACAAAAACAACTGGAAATAAGTAAATTGGCAGCTCTTAATCTGCTTGAAGATATTAAAACTGAAATGATTCAGCGGCAAAAAGCAGAGAAATTAATCAGCCGCCGTTCTGAAGAATTGCGAATAAGTGAAGAAAAATTTAAAAATGTCTTCGAATACGCGTCAGTGGGCAAATCAATGACTTCTCTTAGCGGCAACCTTCATGCGAATAAAGCATTCAGTCAGATGCTTGGATACACCAAAAAAGAGATTAAGGATGTTAATTGGAGAGAACTTACACACCCTGATGATATTAAAAAAAATGATGAAATCACAGAAAGTATCCTCAGAGGAGAAAAGCGTTCTGCACGCTGGGAGAAACGTTATCTCAGTAAAACCGGTGAAGTCATTTGGGTCGATATATCCACAACTCTTCAGCGCGATGTGAATGATCAGCCCCTGTACTTTATTACAACTGTGGTCGATATAACCGAGAAAAAAGGATCGGAAGAGAAAATCAATCAGCTCAATTCTGAATTGGAAAAAAGGGTCAAGGAACGTACATCCCAGCTTGAAGAAGCAAATAAAGAACTTCAGGCTTTTGCCTATTCGGTTTCTCACGATCTTAAGGCTCCGTTACGCGCAATCAACGGATTTTCTCAGTTTATCGTTGAGGACTATGGGTCAAAACTTGATGAAGACGGGAGAAGACTGCTTGGTCTTATACGCAGCAACACTCAGAAAATGGATCAGCTCATAACAGATATTCTTTCACTTTCAAGGGTTACACGCGGTGAACATAGAGTATCAAAAGTTGATATGACAAAAATGGCCATCTCAATGCTGAATGAAGTCGTTTCACCTGAAACCCAGGAAAAAATCAGGGTAAAAATTGGAATATTACCGGAAATTTATGCTGATTCAACTTTCATTAAACTTGTTTGGATAAATCTTATTTCCAACGCCGTAAAGTTTTCTTCGAAGGAAAAGATATCTGAAATAAATATAGGAGGCTATTCTGAAAATGAATTTAATATTTATTATATAAAAGATAACGGAGTAGGATTTGATCCTGAATATAGTTCTAAATTGTTTGGAGTTTTTCAACGTCTTCATAAAACAAGTGAATTTGAAGGTACAGGTGTCGGATTGGCTATTGTTCAGAGAATTGTGCACAGGCATGGAGGCAAGGTTTGGGCTGAAGGAAAAGTAGGCAAGGGAGCAACATTTTATTTTAGTTTGCCTGTGAAAAATAATGGCTGACAATCTGAGTTTAAATGGTACCAGGCAGTATATTTGGTAATATCATAATACATTTCTTATATTTGGAAGAGTATAAATTGAATTGAGTACTCTGAAATCGTATATTTATCTGATTGCCCGGCATGTGACTGTTGGTTGAAAACAATAACTGGCCAAAGTTGATGCACTATATAATAATCTTATAAAATGGGTCCAAAAAATCAGTTGAAAATTCTTTTCATTGAGGATCTGCCCTCAGATGTCGATCTGGCTGTACTGGAACTTAGAAAGGAAAAGTTAATATTTGAATATACCACAGTTTGCTCCAGGGTTGATCTGATAAAAGCTCTTAAGGAATTTAAGCCCGAAGTGATCATTTCCGATTATATGATGCCGTCATTCAACGGTTTGCAGGCTCTGAAAGAATCAAAAAGAATATGCCCTGATGTACCATTCATTCTTTGTACAGGGTCGGTCAATGAAGAAACGGCCGTCGAATGCATTAAGGAAGGCGCACAGGACTATGTAATTAAGGAACATATTACAAGATTGCCTTTTGCAGTAAAGGAAGCACTTGAACAGGTGATTATAAATAATGAAAAAAGAGCTTCAGAATTACTGTTAAAAGAAAACGAAGAGAAACTCCAGAGTATTTTTAGTGCCGCACCGGTAGGGATTGGACTTGTAGTTGACAGGGTTCTGATTGAAGTAAATGATTTTTTCTGCAATATGACGGGTTACAGCAGGAAAGAATTAATTGGAAAATCTTCTGAGATTGTGTATTCATCAACAGCTGAATTTATAACTGCCGGGGAAGAAAAATACAGACAGATATCTGAAAAAGGCACAGGATCTGTTGAAACCAAACTTAAAAGTAAAGACGGGAAGATTATTAACGTGATCCTGAGCTCGACACCGCTTGATAAGAATGATCTTTCAAAAGGCATCACATTTACTGTACTTAATATTAGTGAACGAAAAAGAACTGAAGATGAGCTTAGAGAAACTCACAGATCAATCAATACCCTTATAAGCAACCTTCAGGGGATTGTTTACAGATGTAAAAATGATAAACAGTATACAATGGAGTTCCTTAGTCAAGGAATAAAGGAATTGACCGGTTATCTTCCGGAAGAATTACTTAATAATAATGAAATATCTTTCAATGATCTGATTCACAAGGATGATCAAGAATATGTTTGGACGGAAATACAGAATTCATTAAAGAGAAGGGAACATTATCATTTAACTTACAGACTTGTTACAAAGGGCGGAGAGATTCGCTGGGTTTGGGAAAAGGGAGAAGGAATTTTTACAGAAAGCGGCGAACTTGAATTTCTTGAAGGATTTATAACCGATATTACCGAGCATACTTATGCTGAAAAAGCATTACGTGAGAGTGAAGAAAAGTATCGTGGAATTTTTGAAAATGTGCAGGATGTTTATTATGAGACATCAGTTGACGGAACGATACTTGAAGTTAGTCCTTCCATCAGGACATTATCGAAAGGAAAATACAATATTGATGATCTTGTCGGGAAATCCATGATAGATTTTTATAGTGAACTCAGGGACCGGCAGGTAATACTGAATGAACTGCTTACGAAAGGCATGGTTACAGATTTTGAAGTCCCCTTTAAAAACAAAGATGGGTCAGCTGTTCCGTGCTCCATTTCAGCAAAGCTTATTCTTGATTCACACGGTCAGCCGAAAAAGATCATCGGAAGCATGCACGACATTACTGACCGCAAGAATGTAACTGAGGCACTTAAACTTGCAAAGGATAAGGCAGAGGCAAGTGATAAACTTAAGACATCATTCCTGAACAATATTTCTCATGAGGTTCGGACTCCTCTTAACGGTATACTTGGTTTCGCTGAAATAATGTCTCAACCCGATCTGTCAGATGAAGACAAAAAAGAATCTCTTCTGATGCTTCGCGAAAGCAGTGACAGGCTCCTGAATACAATCACCAACTATATGGATATCTCACTTCTTGCTTCAGGGAGTTTGTCTGTTCATAGGAGAGACTTTAGTCCGGCAAAAGTACTGAAGACAATTTATAATAATTTTGATACAATATGTGCAGCAAGGAATTTGGGATTTTTGCTGAAAATTTCTGAGGAAGTCGTAAATTTAACTATCAATTCTGACCCAGAAATATTCCATAAAATTATATCGCATCTCTTGAACAATGCTGTTAAGTTCACCGAACAGGGTAGTATTGATTTTGGTTTTCACATGGATGAAAATGATATTGTTTTTTTTGTAAAAGATACGGGTATCGGAATAGGAAAGGAATCAATTGAAATTGTGTTTGATACATTTTCAAAGGAAGAAAGGGGACATCTGAAGATTTCTGAGGGCAGCGGGCTTGGATTATCAATAGCAAAGGGAATGACTGAAATAATTGGAGGAAGAATCCGTGCTGAATCAATCCTGGGTGAAGGGTCATGTTTCTATGTTTATCTTCCGGTTGAGCCTAAACCTTCGTTAATTCACCCGAATGTTCCACAAAAAGATGAAAAAACAATCAAACATGGAGATCTGATCCTGGTTGCTGAAGATGATGACACAAACTTCTTTTATCTTAATGCCCTGATAACCAGGGAAACATCGGCAAAAGTTATACGAGCAGCTAATGGAATGGAAGCCATTGAACTCTATAAAGCTAATCCAGGTATTAATTTGATCCTTATGGATATGAAAATGCCTGAGATTGACGGTTTTGAAGCAACACGGCAAATAAAAAGGTTGAACCAGCTTGTACCTGTTATTGCTATTACAGCCTATGCAATGTCGGGAGATGAGGATCGGATAATTGCTGCTGGTTGTGATGGATATATCAGTAAGCCGATAAATAAAAAGAGCCTCATCGAAAAAATGTCTGAATTCATTAAAATATTACCACCGATTCAGATCTGATTTATATTTCACCTTAACAATGCTTTTGCTAATTCCGCGTTTTAAAGACAAGAACTTAACTTAGGTATTCTGAAATCTGTATCATGTATTATATTGTAAAAAATTAGAACCTGTATGGACAGCAATAAGGATTCACCGGAAGAATTTAATAAATGGCCCAGAGATTTTCAGCTGAAGTATAATTCTATGAAGGAATTATATGAAAAAGAAATCAAAGAGCTGAGACAGGCAGGAGAACAGTTAAGGAATAGCGATGAAAAGTACAGGATAGCTTATATGACCAGTCCCGACGCTATCAATATTAACCGTCTCTCAGATGGTATGTATATCTCAGTAAATGAGGGATTCACAATAATTATGGGCTATACTGAAGAGGATACAATAGGAAGAACCTCACTTGAGATGAACATATGGGCTGATCCTGAAGACAGGGCGAAAATGGTTAATGAGTTAAAAGCTGCCGGGAATATTAAGGACTTTCAATGCAATTTTACGGCAAAGGATGGGAGAATTGTGATCGGATTATTATCAGCCTCCCTGATCGATCTCGACGGAGTTCCTCACATTCTTACTGTTGTCAGGAATATCACTGTCAGGAAAAAGGCAGAAGAAGCCCTTGAAAAAGAACATTTCCTGATAAATGCATTGATGAATAATCTGACTGATCATGTATATTTCAAAGATCTTGACAGCAAATTTATAAGAAACAACAGAGCCCATGCCCTGTCATTTGGTTTGGATGACCCTGAGCAGATAACCGGCAAGAGTGATTTTGATTTTTTTTCTGAGACTGCAGCTCAGCAGGCATACGACGATGAACAGACTATCATACGGACAGGACAGCCGATACAAAAGGAGGAGAAGCTTACGAGGAAGGATCACTCTGATGCTTGGTTTTCGGCAATTAAGATGCCTCTTTACGACACTAATGGGAAAATAATAGGCACTTTTGGAATATCCAGGGATATTACTATCCGAAAAAGAACCGAGTTAGAGAACCAGGTACTTTATGAAATAACCAAGGGAGTTACTACTACCTCCAATCTTGATGAGTTGCTTAAACTGATGCACACCTCCCTGTCAAAAGTATTGTATGCAGAGAATTGTTTTGTAGCACTTCATAATCAGAAAACAGGACTCTTTAGCTTCCCGTATTTTGTTGATAAAGTGGATGAAACGCCTCTTCCGACGTCAATGGGGAAAAGTTGTTCGGCTTACGTCTTTCGTACAAATAAACCACTTCTTCTGACTCAGCAAGTTTTCGATCAGCTTGTTGAACAAGGTGAAGTTGAATTGGTTGGCTCAAATTCTCCTTCCTGGATTGGAATTCCTTTAGAGACACCTTCAAAAGCTATTGGGGTCCTTGTTCTTCAGCATTATGAAAAGGAAAATGTTTATTCAGAAAACGATGTAAAATTTCTTATCTCAGTAGGAAGTCAGATTGCAATATCGATTGACCGTAAAAAAACAGAAGAAGAAATAAAGCTTACCAATGAACTGCTACAAGCCATAAACGCCGAAAAAGATAAGTTTTTTTCAATAATTGCCCATGACCTTCGTGGACCTTTGAGTGCATTTGTTGCTGCTACCCAGATAATTACTGACCAAATTCAGCATATGACCATTGATGAGATAAGAGAGATCGCTGATAGCATGAAAACTTCAGCAAAGAATATCTACAGCCTTCTCGAAAACCTTCTTGAGTGGTCAAGGCTCAGGCGTGGAGGTATGGACTTTGTGCCACAGAAATTCAACCTAAAGAAAAAAATCATTGAATGTATCGATGTTCTTTCTGAATCAGCAATAAAGAAAGGAATCGGGATCGCAGTTAATGTCCCGGATGAACTGGAAGTTCTTGTTGATAGCCACATGTTTGATTCTGTTATCCGTAACATAGTCTCAAATGCAATTAAATTCACTATCACAGGTGGTAATGTGAAGGTGTCGGCCGGTTATAATACTGACCATTCAATTGAGGTCAGGGTGAGTGATTCGGGGATTGGCATGTCACCAGAGCTGAAAGAAAGATTATTCCATATTAATGAAAAAACGAGCAGACCGGGTACCGGAGGAGAACCTAGTACAGGCTTGGGGTTGCTGTTATCCAAAGAATTCATTGAAAAGCATAATGGTAAAATAGGGGTTGAGAGCATTGAAGGACAAGGTTCGACCTTCTTTTTTACAATACCTTTGTAAATCTGATGTTTCAGGAATTCGCCAGATATTCTTTCACACGTTGATAAACATTATCAGGTGTAAATCCTAACTTTTCATCCAGCACCTTGTATGGGGCAGAATAACCAAAGCTGTTCATCCCCCAGACAACTCCATTTGGCCCGATTAGCCCCTGGAGTGTAACTGATAATCCGGCTGTCAGTCCAAAGACCGGCACGTTTTCCGGAATGACCGACTTTCTATAATTTTCTGATTGATTTCTGAACAACCCTTCTGACGGCGCGGAAATGACCCGGACCTTCAGATTGTCTTTTTTCAAAAGATGAGCACCCTCGACGAGAGTTGCCACTTCCGAACCACTGGCAATTAAAACAATATCAGGTCTTCCTGCACAATCCTGAACTATATAGGCTCCTTTTTGAGATTGTAAGGCATCCTCATACCTTCTGCCTGTCAGCGATGGCAGGTCTTTTATATTCTGTCTCGAAAGTATCAGTGCCGTTGGTGTTTTAACGTTCTCAAGAGCAATTTTCCATGCAACAATTGTTTCAGCAGAATCTGCCGGACGCAAAACTACCATGCTGTTCTCACCATGATGGTTTTTAATATGCTCCATTAACCTCAGCTGAGCCTCCTGTTCTACCGGTTGATGAGTTGGCCCGTCTTCCCCTACGCGGAAAGAATCGTGTGTCCAGATGTATTTTACTGGCAATTGCATGAGACATGCCATCCTGACAGCCGGTTTCATGTAATCGGAAAAAACAAAAAATGTTCCGCAGGCCGGAATAATACCTCCATGAAGTGCCATGCCATTCATTACTGCTGCCATGGTGAGCTCCGAGACTCCATTCTGAAGAAAAGCACCAGTGAAGTCACCTTTTGTAAATGCATGAGTATTTTTAAGGAAGCCATCTGTTTTATCGGAGTTTGACAGATCAGCCGAAGCAACAATCATATTTTCAACTTTTTTTGCAAGAACTCCAAGAACTGTGGATGAAGCGACCCTTGTTGCTGATCCTTCCTTTTGAACGATTGATTTATAATCAATTTCCGGGTTTTCTTGTGAATAGAAAGAGCGAAGCTTCTTGTCCAGCTCATTGTTTTTTTCTGCCCATTTTTTCTTTGCTTTTTTCCATTCAGAAGCTGATTTCCTTTTAGTTTCAAGCACTTTTGCGTAGTATTCAGTTACCTCATTAAAGATTTTGAATGGATCTGAAATATCGCCTCCAAGATGAATAATTGATTTTTCAAACGACCCGCCGGCCTCGCTGACAGGCATTCCATGAGTTGAAGTTTTCCTTTCAAAGCTATTGCCTTCATTGTCAAGAAGACCTTTGCCCATTATCGTTTTTCCGATAATTATCGTTGGTTTGTTATTTTTGCTCTGTGCGGAATTGAGAGCCATCCTGATCTGTTTCTGATCGTTTCCATCAATCTTAATGACATTCCATCCCCAGGCTGCGTACTTCATGCCGGTGTCTTCGCAAGTAACAGCGCTGGTCTCGGTTGATAGTTGAATATCATTTGAATCGTAAAACATTATCAGGTTGGCAAGTCCAAGAAACCCGGCCAGACGTCCGGCTCCCTGTGAAATCTCCTCCTGGACACCTCCATCTGAAATATATGTAAATATCTTATGAGAAAACAGTTCCCCGAACCTGGCTGCAAGGAAACGTTCTGCAATCGCAGCGCCAACAGCCATCGTGTGACCCTGTCCCAGCGGACCTGAGGTATTTTCTATTCCTTTCATAATATCCAGTTCGGGATGGCCCGGAGTGGAGCTGCCCCATTGGCGGAAATTTTTTAAATCCTCTACCCTCAAATGACCTGTGAGTGTAAGAATTGAATAGAGCATTGGAGACATATGCCCTGGATCGAGAAAGAACCGGTCACGATTGATCCAGGAAGGATCCTCAGGATCAAATTTAAGAAATTCCGAAAATAGTATATGTATGAAATCAGCACCACCCATTGGGCCGCCGGTATGCCCTGATTTTGATTTTTCGACCATGGACATCGCAAGTATGCGTATGTTATCTGCAGCTCTTTTATTTATATCAATATCCATTCCTGTCAATATTAGAGTTTGATTCAATCTCAACAAAAATATGATTATTAAGCGAGAGAAAAAACAAAATCTTTTCGTACATTTAACCTGAAAAGTCTAACCTGCCTGTTGTATGGAACCGAAGTTGAGTGCATTAATCGTTGATGATGAAGAGAATGCCCGAATATTGCTGAGTAAGTTATTAGAAGAAACTTTCTTATTTAACGATATAAGATTGTCTCATTCAGTTGATGCAGCCTACAATGAGCTGAGCCGATTTGTACCCGACATAGTCTTTCTTGATATTAAAATGCCAGAAAAAGATGGTTTTACTTTCATTCAGGATCTGCCTGAAGAGTTCAAACTTCAGAAAATTGTATTTGTAACTGCATATGATCAGTACGCTATCCGGGCAATAAAGAACCAGGCTTTTGATTATCTTCTTAAACCGGTGAACCGCAAGGAATTAAATCTATGCCTTTCGAGGTTTATTGAGAAAAAAGAAGGAACCGATATTAAAAAGCCTTTAAAGGTAGTTGAGGCTCATGAGCGCATAGCCAGGATCAGGGTTAGCACCCGTACCGGGACACTATTTATTAATCCGGCCGACATACTTTACTGTAAGGCTGAAGGAAATTATACCTCAGTTTATACGGGAAAGAAGCACCATCTCTGTTCATTGAATCTTGGCAAAGTAGAAGAATTGCTGCCAAAGAATGGATTTATCAGAGTTGGTAGATCATATATTATTAATTATGAATATATTACAATGCTTGATCGGAAAGAGTCCACATTATTACTTGTGAAAGACTCAGAATCTGTAACTGTAAAAATACCCAGGCAACACCTTAAGGATCTCGACATAATGTAAACAATGAAAGGTGTTCCAGTCTTAAAAAAAATCTTCTACTCTTCCTTTTTCCTGGCAGCTGTACCTGCCATATTAATAATACTGCTCCTTTCGCCGTTTGCTACTAAGTCAAGACTTAAGGTTGAACAAGTGATTAAAAGCTCCTCCAGGTGTGTTTATGCTGATCTTAATTCAGATTCTGTTTCGGAAGTTATGCTTACAGGGAAAGGAGCTCCATACTTCTTTATTCTGATAATGAACAATGATATGAAGGTATACGATCAGTGGAATTTGCAGGATAGTATAGATCTGGATATGTCTGACTTTTTTATCGGAAATTATGATCATGACAGGTATAAGGAAATTTATGCTTTCACCTACAAAGACGATTCTCTTTTTCTTAATATTAATGAGTTCTTCGATCCCAAAGGAACGAAATTAGATCGTCTGTACATCACAAAAATAAGAGTTGTAAATAATAAAGTAACTTCTATTATCAGGCCGGCAGGGTTTTTCGATACGAATGGTGATGGTAAAGATGAGCTCTTCTTCAGCATTCAGACAGGCTTTGGCGTTGAACCGCGAAGGCTTTATTCTTATGATATTGTTAACAGGGAATTGAAAACAAGCCAGCTGACCGGAGAAATATGCCAGTTTCCCAAAATGGTTGATGCCGACGGGGACGGGAGACCGGAAATCTTCGGATTGATGGGCGCTTCGGGAAATTCAAAAACATGGTACCCGTTCACTGACTGGAGTACATGGCTGATGGTTTTTAATGACAGCCTTAAATTTAAATTTCCTCCTGTTGAATTCCCCGGACTTACAAATCATCTGGATATATATTCTTATAAAAATGAAGACTTAAGAGGTTATGTGGTAGCACATAATACAGGTTCAGCAGATACTACTGTGATGAAACCTAGAATAATGTTCTATTCATTGGATGGGAAAAAGATCAGAGAACGTCTTTTCAGCGAATTTGGCTTTAATACCTTTACCCGGTTAGTTGTAATGAAAAACAGGGATAAAGATAGAATCTATCTTTTTGGAAAAGAATTTCTGGAGCTTAATGATCAGTTTGTGGTCATCAAAAGGGTCAAATCTCCATTCAATTATCAATATGATAATTCATACATCGAAGACATGGATTTTGATGGTGAAAATGAGCTGATTTTCTATTCTTCTAATGACGAAAAGCTAGCCGTATATAATGCAGATCTGAGAAAAATTGCTGAAGCCAAACTTAAAGGTACTTTCAATCCCTTCCGGTTTTCTCATTACTCATCAAGGGATCATGTGAATAAATTATTTATGAATGCAAATGGTGGATATGGTTACTTCCTGACATTAAAGGGAAACATCTATTATTATCTTGGATACCTGGCTTATCCAGGCATTTACCTGTTATTCTTCTTTTTTATAGTCCTTATTAAACGAATCAATACTCTTCAGGTAGTACAGAAAGAAAGTTTAAACCGGCGACTGGTCACTTTGCAATTGCAGGGTATTAAATCACAGCTTGATCCTCATTTCACCTTTAATACACTCAACTCCATAGCCTCCCTGATTTACCTTGATGATCGCCAGTTGGCTTATGATTATATGAATAAGTTCACTCAATTACTAAGGGGACTTATAAACGACGCGGACCGGATATACCGTAGTCTAGGAGAAGAACTTGAGTTTGTGACAACATATCTTGACCTTGAAAAACTAAGGTTCGGCGATAAATTTAATTATGAAATAATCATAAGTGAGCATGTCAGCCAGAGAGAGCTGGTACCTAAACTTGTTTTGCACACATTTGCCGAAAATGCAATTAAGCACGGGATAATGTCACTTGAGGATGGAGGAATGCTGAAAATCGGGGTTGAGAAAGATAAGGATTATCTGATACTTTCTGTTGAAGACAATGGGGTTGGTAGAGCAAAAGCTGAAGGCCAAGGTACATCAACCGGCAAAGGACTGAGGCTCACCCGCGAATTCTATGATATTCTTAACCAACTGAATAAAATGCCAATTCGACACACTATTATCGATCTATACAACGAGAAAGGCGATTCAGTAGGAACAAGGGTTGAGGTTTGGGTGCCGGTTGAGGATTAATTTTAAAAGAGATTATAATTTTTACAGATATTTCCTGTCCTCCTCAGGCACCTCAAAATATTTTTTGTAGATCTTCACATCAGGACCTATCTTTTCCTCAAGCTTGTTTCCCCTGATCTTATAAGTACATTTTTCACCCGCTATTCCGGAAAAGTAAATATTGTATTCTTTTCCATCTTCATCGATCATTAAGATCCTTACCATATGCAGGTATTTCATACTATTTAACTGTGCAGAACAAATCGGACATGAATATATGTATTCTTCCCCTTCC
>PMIJ01000058.1 GCA_003157015.1 Bacteroidales bacterium | reverse complement strand
GTATTCAGTTCATTCAGTTCTGCATTACTTAAATTAAGCTTTGCGACTTCAACCCCTGTTTTAACTTGCCTGTTCTGATATATTGGAATTGAAGCTGACAGACCTATGGACGGGCTGACATTGTTCTTAAGCTGATCCCCGAATGTGGTTCCAGGCCGGTAGCTCGTTGAATAACTCGTTTGATAACCCGAGTAGGAAGTTGATACACCTGCACTTGCAGAAAGATTAGGATAATAATTGGCTTTTGCCAGATCAATACCGANNTTCTACAGGATCAGGCAGCCTCTTTTGATTGATAAGGCTGTCAAGATTCGGGTGTTGTATCTGGAAGTTACTGGCTATAGGAAACTCCATTATCTGCATCAACGCTATTCTGTTAATAGCCAGCTGGCTTTGAGCTGCTGCAAGAGTCTGTTTCTCTGTCGCCAGTTGTGATTTTACCTGCAGATAATCTGAATTTGCTATAGCACCCAGCTTCAGTCTCTCATTTGCCAGGTTCAGTTGCTCTGCCAATGAAGCAATCTGATCTGTATCGTTTTTGACCTGTTCCTCCGAATAGAGAACCTGCAGATAGGCGTTAAGTACATTAAGGCTCACAGTTTCTTTAATGACCTCGATATTGTATTGAGAAGCTTCAAAATTGGTTTCAGTTTGCCTTACATTGTTACGAATCCTGGACCCGTTATAGATTGTTATTGCAGAACTTGCAGAAATATTTACGCCATCCGTTCCTTTGAAAGTATTAGTTCCGGTTGTGGAATTTACAATATTGTTCCAGTTGTAACTCTCTCTTGCTGAACTGCTCAGATAAGGATACCATGACGCTTTTGCCAGCATCTGGTTTTCATTGCTTATGCTGCTGCTGACCTGAGCCTGTTGCACCTGTATATTCTTTTCAAGAGCATATTGTATGCAATCATCAACATTCCAGACTTTTTGCTGGGCATTTAAATAGCATCCGGAAACGATGCTCAGGGAAAATGATATTATTAAAATTGAAAGTCTGTTACTCATTTCTTATAATTTTGATCTGTTAGTATTTATAATCAGATAATTGCTTAGCTTTTTGGTATTTTAGTTTTACATAGTTGGCTATTCTAAAAACAAAGTCGATATAAAGACATATTCATCTTTAGTTTTATTCCCGTAGCCTTATCATTATCTAAAAGTTTAACTTATTTTAACTTTTATCATCAAGTTACTTATTTAACACAAAAGCAAGGAAAAAGTTTAAATCATGTGAAACAAAAGAGCAGCACGGATAATTAACTATTTAACTCATTCAATTATCTAAATAATTAAATATTATTTGGTTCGTATTACAATATTTGAATTGGTCTTCAGTTATCTTTTAAATAAATGAAGCATTGCTAACATATATATCTGAGATATGAAAAGGATGAGATACCATTATTTGCTTCTTTCAGTTCTTCTGTTTCCATTTATCTAAAGTTGTTCCAAGAGCAGCACCGACTCAAGCTCGTTATATACGCCTACAAGTGTCGATGTCACTGCAAGCGCAACATTGATGGACCTACAACAGGGCCGCACCCTGTATATCAACAACTGTGGCAGATGCCATGGACTTTATTCTCCTGATAATTTTTCTTCAACACAGTGGAAGAGTATAATAAGCAGTATGGGTCCTAATACGAGTCTGTCGGCTTCAGAGATACTGCTGGTTACCAAATATGTCATCAGAGGCAACTGATTCCTAGAAAGAACAGGGTTTCATCTTTGCATAAGATAATTCAATGACTTAATTTGGACAAATCAACCATTGGCCAGATTATGTTATTGAAAAACATAAAATTCAACACTCTTTTCGTCTTCTTCTTATCTGTTGTTTTTATCTGGCTTTTCTTTTTCTGTAAACACGATCCACGCCTTTCTGAAGTCAATGTTTTCAATGTTGATCCGTATGATGCAGTCGGATCAATCGCTGTTCAGATATCGTTCGTAGCAGCGTTTTTTTCAACATTACGAATATTTGCAGTAACTAATATTGAAATACAACCCTCTTACCATTTAATAATGATACTGCGTGGTAATCTGGTCAGTTTGCTTTCAATATTGGTCAACATGATTTCAGATATAATTGCCTTGGTACGATTCAGGAAAATCTGGATAAATTCTTCATCTGGCATTTTCCTTTCAGCTATGGTAATTTCTTTTATGTTAATCACGGTTATATTAATATTATGGACTCTAAAACTTGATTTCGCAAAGAATTTAAAAATCAGGTACAATATTTCCTTAAAAAATCTCTGGTCATTGGCCGGTTTCATTATTATTGCTTTTTATCCTGTGCCAGGACCCTTTAAAAAGAGCATCCTGTGGGCAATTTTTACAGCTTACCTGGGGATGGCAAATAAGGAGCAGCCTGCTTATTCAAATGGTTGACAACCGCCAATTTTCAGATCTGGTTTGGTGACGTTTTAAGATAAATTAAATCGGGGTTTAGTCACCAATTATGTATATTTTTCTGTAATTTCGTAAAGTTCCTTAAATCCATTAAGCAGGAACAGGCGGTGACTTATAAATTTTCAAAACAGATCCAATTACTTATATGGCAATGGATACCAGAACTTTTTTATTAAGGTTTTTAAGATCCGGTATTTCTTTCACGTTAGTTCTATTAAGCCTGATATTGAGCTTGTTTGTAATAACAATTGACGGTCAGACTATTAACATCGATGGAAGATCCGATGTCAAACGATTTGACGGGATCGGAGCTGTGAGCGGAGGCGGAGCTACATCTGTATTATTAAAAGATTACCCCGAACCCCAGAGAAGTCAGATACTTGATTTATTATTCAAACCAGATTTTGGAGCTTCCATTTCAGCATTATTGGTTGAGGTTCCCGGTGACGGCAATTCAACTCAGGGATCAGAGTCAAGTCACATGCATTCAAGAACTGATGAAAACTACAACAGAGGTTACGAATGGTGGCTGATGAGAGAAGCCAGAAAAAGAAACTCTTCAATTTTACTCGATGCAAACGCCTGGGGATGTCCGAGGTGGATCGGCAATAACAATTTCTGGTCGCAGGATATGTGCGATTATTATGTTAAATGGATTAAGGGTCTTAAATGTGTCTACGGGCTCGACCTGGATGCAATAGGTTGTCGAAACGAAAAAGGTGTAAATGAAAATTTTGTAAAAATGTTCAGGGCGACTTTAAATAAAAACGGACTGTCGCGAGTAAAAATCCATGCTTTTGACAACTGGCAAAAAGACAAATTCGACTGGGCCAGGGATATGAAGACAGATACAGTACTGAGACATTCTGTGGATATTATCAGCGCTCACACAATGAGCTGGATAGCCACACCGCCCGATATCATTAAGTTAGGCGGAGACCTGGGCAAACCTATCTGGAACACTGAAGAGCATGTTTATAAAGACGGTTTCGATTGTGAAATAAGTATGATAGAATCGTTTAATAAAAACTTCATTGAAAGTGGTGTGACTATGATCGTAAATTGGTACCTTGTTGCTTCAACCTACAGCATAGAGCCATTTCCTGAACAACCTGCAATAATTGTCGCCCGTGATCCATGGGGAGGAAATTATTTCATAAGACCGGTTCTATGGGGATATGCTCATTATGGTCAGTTTTGTCGGCCCGGCTGGAATTATTTAAATGGAGCCTGCGGTAAACTCCCGGATGGTGGAACTTATGTAACTTTGAAATCTCCCGGAACTGATTATAGTATCATTGCTGAAACCAAAGATGCCAAAGCGAGTCAGAAAATTAAATTTAAAGTCACAGGTGGTTTATCTGAGGGCAAACTATGCGTTTGGAGAAGCAATGCTCAGGATCAGTTTGTAAAACTTGACAATCTAACTCCCGTTGACGGCTGCTTTGAAATATCTCTCGAACCTCAGTCAATATACTCTATCTCGACAACTGTAGGACAGCAGAAGGGTTCTTATGAAAATATCATGTCTTCCAAATCATTTCCTTTACCTTACTATGAAACATTTGAGGAGTATAAGGATCCGAAATCCTTTGGTTACCTGCCACACTATACGGCCGATATTGACGGAGTATTCGAGATTGCAGAACGTCCGGATAATAAGGGCAAATGTTTGCGTCAGGTCGTTAATGACGGAGCACAAAGCTGGGCTCCGGAATGGATGCCATATACTATTATCGGTGACCGGAATTGGAAAGATTATGAAGTCAGCGCCGATGTTTATGTTAATAACGATGGATGGGCAGGAATTATGGGTCATGTTATTGCTACCGGTTCAGGTTGGGGATGCAAACCAAGCGGCTATTATCTGAGCCTTTCGGCCGATGGCATCTGTTCCTTGTATGTTTCAAAGCAGGATGAAAAGAATAATGAAATGGGCACCCTTCTTGCAACAGGAAAAGCATCAGGTATTACAGCTCGCCAATGGCACAACATTGAACTGAGATTTTCAGGGCCTTCCATTACAGGATTTGTGGACAAAGTTAAGATTCTCATGGCCTCCGACTCTGCCTTCACGGAAGGTATGGCAGGACTTGTTACAGGAAGTGAAAACAAGAATAGTAACGTAGCAATGTTCGATAATCTTTTGATTAAACCACTTCAGGGGATTTCTCCTGAACCAACTGTTTTTTCAGAAAAGATTTATCCTATGTATTAAAAGGCTTTAAATGATTTTTAATCGGGTATAAAAAATTGATAATTATAGAAAAAAGTTTCATGTTAAATTTTAATTCACCTATTTAATAATAGAAACATGTCTAACGAAAAGCTAGCAAATTCTGTCTGGAGAGTCAAATTCTCTGTCCTGGTTGTTATGATTCTTACACAGGCAGTTATATTCGCTTCCGCTCAGGATAAAACTGAAGCGAAAGGAAATGAAACAGCATACAGAAACTTCGATGTCGAGGTTTTCTGTTGCATTCAGGATGAGCAAAAAATGGTTGCTGATCCTCAATGGCTTGAAGAGAGCTGGAATCTTATAACTCGTTCTATCAGGATCAGTAAAGTTTATGTCGAGACCTACAGGGATAATGAAATATTGCCGGAAGCGGATGTTAAGAAACTAAAAACCTTCTTCTCCGGAAAAGGAGTCAAAGTGTCCGGTGGTATTATGGCCTCTGTCGCAGGTCCTCCCGGCGACCGTCTCAACGGCTTCTGCTACTCAAATCCGGAGGACCGTGAAAAGTTCAGGAAAATTGTGGCTTATACGGCATCCCTTTTCAATGAGATTATATTCGATGACCTGTTCATTTTCAATTGCCAGTGCGACTTGTGTCAGAAGGCTAAGGGAGACCTTACCTGGGCAGAATATCGTCTTAAGGTTATGAAGGAGGTTGGAGAGGATCTTGTCGTAAAAAATGCCCGAAGCGTTAATCCGAAAATTCATCTGATTTTCAAGCCGCCAAACTGGTATGAACAATATCAGTTCTCAGGATATAACCTCGAATCGCAACCAAAGGTTTTCGATGAAATACGTGCCGGAACAGAAACAAGGGACCCTGAAAACACTGTTCAGCACCTTCAGCCATACCAGAGCTATGGCATAATGCGTTACTTTGAACACATCAAACCGGGCAATTTCGGAGGAGGCTGGGTTGATGTAGGCCAACGTCAGACTTTAAATCGGTACACCGAACAACTTGAAAACACATTGTTTGCCAAACCCCGGGCAATTATTCACTGGAGCTATGGAAGTTTAGTTGAAACAATCAAAGATGCCGACGGGAAAACAAAGATGCTCAGCCTTATAGCTGAGGCTGCCGGTAATACTTTCGATAAACTTGATGCTTTTCTCGGAAAACTCGGGGAACCTTACGGTGTTGCCGCTTACAAACCTTATCATTCTTCTGGCGAAATGTATCTTCATAATTACTTGGGCATGGTTGGAATCCCTATTGATCTTTATCCTGAGTTTCCTGATGACAGGGGAACCGTTTTTCTGACCGAACATGCAAAGTTTGATCCTGATATCGTGGGTAAGATTACGAAACATCTTAATGAAGACAAAACAGTTATCATAACATCGGGCTTGCTTAAGGCACTTCAGGGAAAAGGGATTGAGAAAATTATTGAAGTTGAGTATACAGGACGGAAAGCGCTGGTAAACCAATTTACTTTACGAAGGTTCATGGATGAAGAGCCTGCAAATTTATACAACTCCGACACTGAAATTCTTATTCCTGAGCTGGCTTATGGTCTGGTAACTACCGAAGATATAATACAGGCAATTTATAAGGGCAATAACCGGTATTCCATGCTTTTGCAGGTCAGGGGATTGAAAAAGGGCAGATTTTATGTTCTGACAATACCTGAGAACTTTGATGATCTGTACCATCTTCCCAAAGAGGTATTTTCTCAGATCAGAAGAGTTATGACGGATGAAATTCCTGTTTATCTTGACAGCCCCAGCCAGATCTGTTTATTCGTGTACAACAATAACACATTTATTGCCCAGTCGTATCAGCCCTACCCGACAAGATGCAACATAGTGATTAAAAAAGCAGGCGTAAAACTTTACGATCTTATATCAGGTAGGGAGTTATCCGGTTATGTGAACGGAGCGACTACTGTTTTTGAAGTGTTGCAACAACCCCGTACATATAATGTGTACAGGTTCGAATAAATTCAATTTCTGATCGGAAGGAATTAACAAAAATGAGCTTCAACACCAATATACATTAGAGTAATTGGCCAAATAAAAAAAAACAAAACCAGAAAATAGAATATGAATATAAAAAAGAATCTATTCGGGGTTTTTCACTCATTGTTTTTACGTTCAGTACTGCTTAGCATCATATCATGCTTCTGCCTGACCATAACAAGAGGACAGCCCATGAGTGCTGACAGAACTTCTTTTGGTAAACAATCTGATGTTTCTGGATCAGCAATATCCGGGTCTGAACCACGGGGGATTATTCCTTTTGATAAAGACTGGCGCTTCTGGCTGGGAGATGATCCTGATGCCAGGCTTCCCGGTTTCAACGACAAAAGCTGGCGCATTCTTGACCTGCCCCACGACTGGAGTATCGAAAGCGCAATTAACCCACCTCCTGCTGGCGAAGGAAATGGAGGCTTTTTCTCGCACGGCATAGCATGGTACCGGAAAGAATTTACATTTCCCGACACGACAAGAAAGGTCGTTATAGAATTTGATGGTGTGTATATGAATAGCGAAGTATGGATAAATGGTCAGTTCCTTGGGCGCAGGCCCTATGGTTTTATAGGTTTCCGTTACGACCTGACTGAATATCTTAAAAAAGACGGATTGCCAAACATTCTAGCTGTGCGTGTCGATGATTCGTCAGAACCGGCCCTGAGATGGTACGCTGGTTCAGGCATATACCGGCATGTACGGTTAATCAGCACCGGTTATACACATTTCCGGCTAGATGGTGGTATCAGCATCACTACGCCTGAGATTTCTTCTGAGAAAGCCATTGTTAAGGCCGATTATATAATTGATCCTAATTTTTTCACATACCAGGAGCAACAGGTCTGGTCCAGAGATGTTTGGAAAGCAAAACCAGTGAGTCAGGAAATAAGGCTCATAAGCAGTGTATTGTCACCTGACGGGGATGTTATTTCAAGCAGTGAATCGAAACTTACCCTTCAAAGCATGCACCCGGGTCAATCAGCAACTCAAAAGGTAATGGTACCGAAACCTCGTCTCTGGTGCGACAAAACTCCAATCCTATACAAATTACGCAGCACATTGATGCTCGAAGGACAAAAACTAGATGAGACTGTCACAACATTCGGAATTCGCAGTCTTAAATTCTATCCCGACAGCGGATTGTTCGTAAATGGTAGATCAGCCAAACTAAAAGGCGTATGCCTGCATCAGGATGCCGGCTCTTTCGGGAATGCTGTACCAATTGCAATTTGGGCTTATCGCCTTAGCCTCCTGAAAGAAATGGGTTGCAATGCCATTCGAACGAGCCATCATCCTTTTGCTCCGGAGTTTTACGATCTCTGTGATCAGCTTGGCTTCTATGTTTTTGACGAAGCCTTTGATGAGTGGACACGCGACTGGCCTTACAACTATACTGAGAACTCCCGTGGCAAATCAAAATACGGATATCACCTCTATTTTAACCAATGGTACGAAACGGACCTTCGTTCTATGTTGCGGCGCGATCGAAATCATCCATGTGTGATTCTCTACAGCATTGGCAATGAAATCCCCAACCAGTTAAATGATGATGGATGGAAAATGGCAAAAAAATTGATAGCCATATGTCACGAAGAAGATTCCACTCGTCCGGCCACTTCCGCCTGTGACCAGTCTTTTGTTTCCTCGCGAAACGGGTTCATGAAAGAGCTCGACATTGCCGGTTACAATTACATCGACCGGCTTTATGGTGACAGCACATATGTTCCCGAACACAGACGTTTTCCTCACTGGGTATTCCTGGGAACCGAGACTGGCAGTCAAATCCATTATTGGCTGGGTGTCCGAGATAATAAATATGTTATCGGTGACTTTATATGGACCGGCATTGACTATCTTGGAGAAACAGGAAAATTCCCAAGCCGGGGAAACAGGTCAGGCTTCATAGATATCGCCGGAGGGAAAAGGCCTGGGTTCTATCAGCGTGAAGCGTATTGGAAGGAAGATCCAGCGTTGCAGCTATTCGTACTCACCGGGGAGAAACCAGAAAATTCCTGGCAATTCCAGCCTGCAATGCTCAAATGGAACTGGCCGGCAAAAACAAATGTCACTGTACGGGCTGCTGCCAATTGCGATGAAGTCGAATTGTTTCTCAATAATCATTCGCTCGGGCGAAAGGTTGTATCTCACAACATTTATTTAGCCGACTGGAGTCTGGAATTTAAACCCGGAGAACTTAAAGCAGTTGGTTATACCAAAGGCCTGCCGGTAGCAGAATCCAAACTTGTTACTACCGGTACGGCGGCAAAGCTGCAGATCACCCTGATAAACCTGCCAGTCGCAAGTGATCTCGTTTTATTCGAAATTGAGGTAACCGACAAAAACGGTTTAAATGTGATTGATGCAACTGATGCCGTCACAGTGAATGTCGAAGGTACAGGCCGTCTTCTTGGTCTTGACACCGGCGAACTGGTTTATGACGGACTGTTCAAAACCAATAAGCGAAATGCATACCAGGGTCGTCTGCTTGTAACTATACAACGGACAGAGCCAGCGGGAGAAATTCACGTTACGGCCACTGCGCCCGGGCTTTCACTGGCCAGTATTGTGACAAAATGATTACAGTTTCTATAAGATGATAAATGATAAATCAGGAATAATATTAAAATGAAAAAATTTGTAATAATGAAAATTATGAAAATCAGGGCAGTGGCATTATTAATGTCATTGCTGTTCGTTGCAACGGTCTGGGGTCAGACAAGTGTCGGAACTATACCGAAGATTATCGAAAAAGACGGGCATCATGCCCTTATAGTGGACGGACAGCCTTTCTTAATGCTTGGCGGCCAGGCTCATAACTCAAGTGGTTGGCCCGGTATGCTGCCACAGGTATGGTGTGCTATAAAATCCATGCATGCCAACACTCTTGAAGTTCCAATTTACTGGGAACAGATTGAAGGACAGCCCGGGAAGTTCGATTTTTCGCTGGTTGATACCATTCTTAAACAAGGTAGGGAGCACAAGGTGCATCTTGTACTACTCTGGTTCGCTTCCTGGAAAAACGGAAGCAGTCACTACATGCCAGAATGGATGAAACGTGAACCTGTAAAATATCCCAACATCACCGGCCGTAACGGACAACCAGTTGATTCGCCTTCGCCACACACCAAAGCAGCGATGGAAGCTGACGCAAAAGCTTTCGCAGAGGTAATGGGTCATCTGAAGAAAGCTGACCCGCAGCACACCGTTCTTATGGTGCAGGTGGAAAATGAACCGGGAGCATGGGGAAGCGTCAGGGATTTTTCTCCGTCTGCCCAGAAACTGTTTGAAGGTAACGTGCCTCCTGAATTGCTTAAACCCGGAATCCTGAAGGCTCTTAATAAGTCTGTTGTAACAAAAGGTACGTGGAAAGAGGTGTTTGGAAACGACGCTGATGAGTATTTTCATGCCTGGTCTGTTGCCCATTATATTGGATATGTTGCTGCAGCCGGTAAAGCTGTTTATCCTTTGCCTTTATATGTTAATGCAGCGTTGCGTGATCCTCTGACCAACCCGAGCGCAACCACTTATGAGAGCGGTGGTGCCACCGACAATGTGATCCCCATATGGAAGGCAGCTGCTCCGGCTATTGATCTTGTCGCTCCTGATATCTATTTGCAGGAAAGTGAAAAGGCCTTAAAAGTGATTGAACTATACGACCGGCCCGATAACACTTTATTTGTACCGGAAACGGGCTCCAACGAGGAATTTGCACGGTACTTTTATGCTGTGCTTGCACACGGAGGGATTGGTTTTTCGCCTTTTGGAATAGATGATAACTATCAGGGCGTAAAGAAATCTGAAACAGAAGAACGTCTGGCTCCGGTTGGTCAGGAATATGCCATGGCCGGCCCAATGATAAGAGAACTGGCAAAATGGGCATTTGAAGGAAAGATCAAAGCTGTCGTTGAGAAAGAGGATCATGCTGCACAGACAATTGCCCTGGGATCATGGCAGGCTGTAATCTCGTTCGGAGATTCAGGGTGGCGTTCTGAGAAAACAAATTCCCATCCCATTGGGAAAGCAATGATAGTTCAACTTGGTGAAAACGAATTTGTGCTGATCGGAAGTCTGTGCCATTTTACTTTTAAGCCTCTTGGCGTTAATGCCGGAAAAGCATGGCAATATCTTAAAGTAGAAGAGGGCTGTTATGAAAACGGGGTTTTCAAACTTCTGCGTATCCGCAATGGTGATGAAACCGATTGGGGTGGGCCACGTATTGGTGCTGTACCAGCAGTATTACATACCACATTGACTTTAAGGTAACAATGAGTTACTCGGGATTTCTATCTTTGAGTACTATTGATGCTTATTCGGAGGAGAGCTATTTCACAATCGTATTGCTTCTTTAATCGACAATTGAGATCACGATATACTTCTCATTCGTTCATTAAAAGCAAGAAGCCACTGTTATTTGGTTTTTCTGATTACCTTTATATCTTCCTTAAATCTTAATCGTTAAAAATTAAAATGTTAAAATCATGACAGTAATTGTAGTAGGTATTATTATTCTCATTATCGGGTTTGTAGCTGCTAAAGCTGATGAACCGATGTTGCGAAAATACAGATCGATGATTAAAACAGCCGGTGTAATTGTCATCCTTATCGGAATGTCAATTGCTTGTGTTGTTCAGGTTGAACCCGGCCAGGTAGGCGTTCAGAAGTTATTCGGAAAAGTCAGCAATAATATCCTTGAAAGCGGATTAAACATTATTAATCCATTGGTTCAGGTAGTTATGTTCGATGTCAGAACCGAAAACTATACAATGTCCGGAGTGCAGGATGAGGGAGCCAAGCAGGGTGATGATGCTATACGTGTACTGACCGCAGACGGTCTCGAAGTGGTGATTGACCTAACTGTATTGTACAAAGTTATTCCAACAGAAGCACCCAGAATTTTAAAGGAGGTTGGAACTGATTACAGGAATGTCCTTGTTCGTCCGATCTGCAGAACAAAAATCAGGGATAATGCTGTTTATTATGATGCTGTTGCTCTTTACTCCACTAAAAGAGATGAATTTCAGTCAAAGATCTTCGCAACTATTGAAACAAACTTTAAAGAAAGGGGTTTATTGCTGGAGCAGCTTTTGGTGAGGAATATAACACTTCCTGCATCAGTAAAAGCCTCAATCGAATCAAAAATAAATGCTGAACAGGATGCGCAAAAAATGCAATTTGTATTGCAAAAGGAAACACAGGAAGCTCAAAGGAAAAGAGTAGAGGCACAGGGTATTGCCGATTATCAGAAAATATTAAGCACAGGACTAAGTGACAGACTGTTGCAGTATGAAATGATAAAAGCCATTACCAATTCACCTAATGCCAAATTGATCTTCATGACAAACGGAAAGAATCTTCCAATGCTTGTGGATAGTAAATGACCACGGTCAAATGTCAATTACCATTTTGCCCTGGTATTATGCTGTTTATGTTCCGGATTTATATGCTCAGGTGCATTTGGATCCATATATTTAATATATCGTTATCAGATGCACTGTTTTCCGGATTTCCCATTCCTTAAAGCAAATCTTTAGAAATTTATTAATAGAGTTAAGCCAACAGGAACTTCATTATTAGGCGTGTAATAGTCATAAGATCCCAGGTATGGCATTAGCTGAAGGTCAAATGTGGTTTTGTTCTGATCCCTGAAAACCATATTGTTTACTTTGGCGAAATGAATAGCGTCAAAGAGCGACCAGATATGAAGTCCCGCCAATGCATAACGCACTGTATTAAGTGATTTTGCGTAGTTTGAAGATCCAATGGAAGGCCTCATTCTGATTCTGTATTTAATAATATTTAAACCAACAAAGCCTCCAAAAAAACCTAATCCTCTGGCTGTTTCGCCCTCCAGAATCTGACCTAGACCGGGTATAATCAAAGAAGCAAACCCCATCACTCCGGGATTAAAAGGATCCCCAAACTGATAATGGTAACCCTTAAGATCATACTTTGTTTTATTACCTCTGTATTGGGCATTTGTCATAAGGTTAAGAATAAATAGTCCTGCTATAATCAGAGTTAAAGGTTTCATGAATAGAGGTATTAATCTTGTAACATATCGGAAACAAATATTTTCATCTGGTAATTCTTATCTGCCGGATTTAAAACGTTACCTTAAAATCAAGACCTATTGGAATATTGTGTTTAAGACCATAATCAGGCGTGTTCAGGAAGGGCTTAATATTAAGGTTATATGAGGTTCTATGCTTGATTCTCAGGACTAAATTATTGACTTTAGCCACGTTTACAGTATCTGCTATGGACCATAGATCGATACATAAAGCGCCAACGAGTCCGGCTCTGAATACCTGAAGTGGTACGTCCACACCATAATTTCCACCGGCGCTGTAAGCTAACTTAACAAATGCCACTGCTGAAACTGCCAGACAACCTGTGAAACCCGTAAGGAATAGTACTCCTCTCCCTGGTTTTCCTGATATCATTTGGCCCAATCCGGGAATTATCAGAGATGCAATACCGGCACTGATTGGATTAAATGGATCACTCTTTTTAAAGGAGTATGCCCTACTATCGATTGAGATTTTCGTAATACCATCAAGCGGAATGCTTATTTCATCGTTATTTATTCTTATTAATGAATCATTTGAGACATATATCCTGAACTTTTCATCTACTGAATAATTACTCTTGCCAAAATCTACTTTGCCTGAAATTCTCCCGTTTGAGATCATGGCGTTTTTGACAAAGGGATAAGTTGATTTATTCCCGTGAAATGAATAATTCCCGTCTGAAACGGGCAGATCAGTTTTAGCAATATATTTCGAGCTGTTGCAACCTGTTATTTGTAAAATCGTTGTGAAGATTACTAATTTACAGCTGATCTTTTGAATTTGTGAATGATTTTTCATTGGTTGATATTTTCTACGGAATTTAAAACGTTACCTTTAAAGCCAGACCAATTGGAATATTGTGTTTAAGACCGTAATCAGGTGTGTTCAGGAAGGGCTTAATATTAAGGTTATATGAGGTTTTATGCTTAGCCCTCAGAGCTAAATTATTAACTTTAGCCACTCTTACCGCATCACCAACGGACCATAGATCGATGCATAAAGCACCAATAAGTCCGGCCATGGAAACTTCAAGTCCTTTCATATTTTGTCCCTCATAACTGTTTGCATAATTGAGAAGTCCCACCATTGAAACCACCAGACTACCTGTGAAACCGGTAAGGAATAATAATCCTCTTCCGCTTTCCCCTGATATCATTTGTCCCAAACCGGGGATTATCAGAGATGCAAAACCAGCACTGGATTGATTATACGGATCCCCCTTTTTAAAGGAGTAAGTCCGATAGTCGTACTTTGTTTTATTGAAGCTGTAATGATCATTGCCAGTAACGCTGATTTTCGTTATGCCATCGAGTGGAACGCTAATGTTATCGATATTTATTTTTATTAATGAATCGTTTGAGACATATACCTGGAACTTATCATCACCTGTATAATTTCCCTCAACAAAATCTACTTTACCTGATATTATCCCATTTGAGATAATGGCATTTCTGACCAGAGGATAGGTTGATTTTTTACCGTGAAATACATAATTCCCACCTGAAACGGGCAAATCAGTTTTATCAACAAATTTCGAGCTGTAACAACCTGTTATTTGTAAAAATATCGTGAAGATCACTAATTTACAGCTGATCTTTTGAATTTGTGAATGATTTCTCATTTTGGTTGATTTTAAAATAATTCGTACAAAAATTAAGTTTTATTCACTCAGAAACTGTAATTTAAGCTAAATCCTGCACAATATGATCGAGCATAACCGTTTAAAATTATTGCAGGTGAGATCTCCAGCGATCCAACAGATGGATAGTTTTTATTGATGACCGATCTGATCCTCCCGATCCGGCCAAGATGAACTATGCTGGCAATCGAGCCCCAGATAAGTAATCCTGCGCCTGTTATCATGCCGACTTTATTAACCCCTTCGTCGCCAAGCAGTTGCTCTATAACAGTCGGGTCATCATTCATGCCCGGCTTCAGATATTTAAAAATAAGAAAGGCAGCTCCTCCCATTGCGGCAGTACATCCGGCAAACAGAAGCTTGTTTTTTGAATTTTGTAACGATTCCTCAAGTTGTACTTTCGAAAGAAAATTTATATCAATGATCTGATACTTTTTAACATACCATTGTCCGTATGAATTAATAAATGATATAAACATAAGAAATATCACTATAGTTACTTTTTTCATTGTTTTAAACATTTCATTTAGGTTACTCTTAAGTTTTTCAGCATTC
>PMIJ01000070.1 GCA_003157015.1 Bacteroidales bacterium | reverse complement strand
TACAACCTGGCTTGCCGGCTGGTCAACTTCTCCCGTAGGATTGACTGTAACAGCTAAATCAAATGTGGTGCCTGCACAACCATTGACACTAGGTATAATAAGATAATGTACTACAACCGGAGCCGTTGAGGTATTGATAAGTGTCTCTGTGATTGTTGCCATACTGCCTGATCCAGCCAGATTGCTGATACCTCCCACAACAGCTCTAGTCCAAGTAAAGGATGCTGTACTGCTTGAGCTCGTTGCTGTATATGTACTGGAGATATTGTTGCACCAATTGGCTATTGCTCCACTCGTAATGACTGATGTTGGATTAACTGTAACTGCTAGATTAAAAGTGGTGCCTGTACAACCATTGACATTAGGTGTAATAAGATAATGTACTATAACAGGTTCGGTTGTTGTATTATTGAGCGTCTCTGTGATTGTTGCCGTACTACCAGATCCTGCAAGGTTGCTTATTCCTCCCACAACAGCTCTTGTCCAGGCAAATGTCGCAGTGCTGCTTGTGCTAGTTGCGGTATACGTATTTGATATATTATTGCACCAGTCGGCCGTTGCTCCACTGTTAATAACTGACGTTGGATTAACCGTAACTGATAAATTAAAAGTAGTGCCAGCACATCCGTTTACTGATGGTGTAATAAGATAATGTACCGTTACCGGTTCTGTTGTTGTATTAATAAGTGTCTCGGTGATAGTTGCACCGCTGCCTGATCCTGCAAGGTTGCTGATGCCTGTTACAGTGGCTCTTGTCCAGGCAAACGTTGCCGTGCTGCTTGAGCTGGTGGCTGTGTAGGTATTGGAAACATTATTGCACCAGTTGGTTGTCGATCCACTCGTGATAACTGCCGTTGGATTGACCGTAACTGATAAATCAAAGGTGGTACCCGCGCAACTGTTGACACTCGGCGTGATAAGATAGTGTACTATAACCGGTTCTGTTGTGGTATTATTGAGCGTTTCGGTGATAGCTGCCGTACTGCCTGATCCCGCAAGGTTGCTGATTCCTCCCATAACTGCCCTAGTCCAGGTAAATGTTGCTGCGAGGCTTGAGCTTGTCGCTGTATATGTATTGGAGGTATTGTTGCACCAGTTGGCTGTTACTGAACTTGTTATCACAGCAATTGGGTTTACTAATACATCGACATTAAATGTAGTTGGATTAGTACAACCATTTGCTGTCAAAGTATATACATAGCGAACCGTAAGTGAAGATGCTGTGCTATTGTTAAGAGTTTCGTCCGGACTATTTGTCCCTGAGGTTGGTCCGGCTGGAGTTATTCCTGGCACTGTAGCGCGACTCCAATTAAAAGATGTTCCTCCAAGATCACTTGTGGGGGAATAACTAAATACTGATCCCGAGCATATAGGTCCTGGGGTCAAAGTGCTGGTTAATATCGGGTAAGGATGGACGATTACTAAGGTCTCTGTACCGTCTGCAAGATTACATCCTTGCCCTGAAGCAACAAAATGCGGACGATAATAAAAAGTACCTGTGGAAGGAGGAATATCCGGACTAGTTACAGTGGTTCCACCACCTCCAGGAGTAACTGATCTTATCCAGGTAAGAGAGCCTCCAAGGCCATCTTTTAATGTAGCTGAAAAGGTAACCTGCCCACCAACACAAAGGTTTGTAGTTGGAAATGAGTATATATCCCATGAGGGTTGAGCAACCACATTCCATGTTACTATGTTATAAGCACTATTGCTGCATCCCGTTCCAGCTGAGGTCCGTCTTGTCCTTATCTGTAACTGGTTGACGCCAGGTACAGTACTACTTATTGGGGATCCCGGGGTATAGGCCAACCATGTTCCGCTTCCATCTATACTCGACTCATAAGTATCTGTAGGGCTGACTCCTCCACTGCCCCCGCTGAACGTTGCTGAAACAGTTCCGTTGATACATACATCTGTAACGTTTGGAAGTTTTGTAATTATCTGGGCTACCGGTTGAGTCTGGATTGTTGCAACTACCTGAATCCTTGGAGTACTTTCACAGAGCGATGTTTTATCGTATTTAGTTACATAATAGTTTGTCGTTGCACTAATTGATGGTGTTGTATATGAACTACCATCTGTCTGAAGCAATGTACCCCCTGTCAAAGAATCATACCATTTATAACCCTCACCAGCAAGAGCTCCGGATGCCTGGAGAGTAACTGTTCCTGTACCACATCTCTCTCCGTTCATAACTAAAGGAGAAGTTGGCATTGGAGTCACTGTCAGCAGAGCAGAGGTACTTTGTTTTATGCTTCCATTCCCATCAGTTACAATACAATAATAGTTTCCAGCATCACTCAATACAACATTTGAAATACTAATTGCCGGAAGATTGGTACCAGTAAAACGTCCACCTTCTACCAGTTGAACACCGGGTACTTTGTACCATTGATAGGTTAATGTTGGATGTCCACTGGCAGTAACAGAAAAGCTGGTGGTGCCACCTTCACAAACTGATTGGTCAGAAGGCTGAGTTGTTATTTTGGGACCTGATCTTCCAATTCCGAATTGAGTACCTGTACCAGCGTTGTAAATACTGTTTATCCCGGTTCGTTTAACAACTGAGCCAACAGCATCCGAATGTACGCCATCAAGTACCCAGGAACCACCATTGGTCCTTTTTATTAATCGCGTTCCGGCATTTATTGTATATGGACCAAATCCTGTGGCGTTAAGATTAATATTATAATTTGATGAAGCCAGAGAATTCTTAGCCAGCGCAGACCAATAACCTGAAGTAAACTGAGCTGAAATTTCTGATCCATCCGCATCAGTAAGAGGCAGACCGGTATTTCCAGGGTCACCGCTTTTATACTGTACCAGTAAGGACCCTGCCGACAGATTAGTAAACTGGGTAGTTAATGATTGTATTTGTGAAGCAGTACCAACCGGGAATAAGTAATCTTGTGCAGTTTGATTAATAAATCTTTCAAATAAGCCTATAATTACACCTGAGGTATAGGATAATGATGAAGCAGCGGGATTCAGAATTACAAATGTATTTGTCCCGGTACTTATATTCCCCGATGTCATGTTAAGTGTACCATTGCAAGAAACGTTATTTGATAAAATCAAATTATTATTACCAGAACTACCTAAATTATTCAGTATAAGATTGTAAAATGTTTCATTTGCCGGATTTGTAATAGTTTGATTATTGGCTCCGTTAAAAGTTACACTTCTGGTGCCTGCCGTAAACGCACCATTATCGGTCCAGTTTCCTGCTATACTAAGATCGTGGGAATTGGAATTAAGAGTAGTGGTTGATGTGCCAATTGAAAGATTGCCGGCTATAATCAGGTTACTATAAATTGTTTTAATTCCGGAACCCGAAGTTGTCAAATTAAAATATGAGGATAAAGGAGTTTTAATATCCTGAGCTCCTGCATAATTGTAATTAATCGTATTCCCTGAATAAGACGCATCTAGGATCCCGCCTACGCTCATCAACAAGTATAGCGTAGTACCAGCGTAATTCAACGTCCCCTGATTTATCCACACTGTTCCGACAGCATCACCAATATTTAATCCGAGGTTTATGGTAACTGTAGTCTGGTTGGTAACTGTCAAAGAATTAGCATTAAATTCGAAATAATCCAGCTCCATTGTACCGGTTCCGCTCAGTGTTATATTGGCTGCAGCTCTTGCATGAGTTACATAAACATTGTTACTGTTATTTATAACGTTGCCGTATAAAAGAAGGTGAGCGCTTGAAACGGGATCAGAAGTCCAGGCGCCTGTATTATTAATTGTTATTGGCCCATAAAAGACAATAAAACTATTAATGTCATTATCACTACTAAGCGTACCTGAAATATTTGTTAGTCCGTTTACTGTAAATTTAAAAGTCGATAAATCTAACGTCCCTGAATTAATATAAAGGTCATTTATTTTAGGGCTTACAGTATTTTGCAGATTTACGTTAAGAGTTACATTATTATTAATATCTATTCTGGACGGGGAACCATTCTGTCCGGGATAGCCCTGCAGAGCTGTTGGTTGGGCCCAGGCACCAGTAAATATTTCCCAGGTTGCAAGAGTACTCCATGATCCTGAAGCTTTTGAACGATAATCACCATTGGTTTGTCCAAATATAGTCTGTCCTGCCGTCAGCAAACAGAATACTATAGTCAGAAACAGCCTATAAATGGCTCTTTCCCCCATTCTTGTGCAGGCTGAATAAACAGTATTAACAGTATTTACACTTTCAGAAATCAAGCTTTTAGGTTCAGTAAAATACAAATAAAATATTGTCCGACTCTAAACTCTTTTTTTTAAAAAGCCGGTCAATATTTAATAATATATTTTGTGTCCGTTCTGACAAATATAAACGGAATCAACTATTCACTTATTTCAAGACTAAAATTTACGAATCATGGTTGCATTCTTCTTGCCATTTAATAATAAGTTAAAGATAAAAATTATTTCAAAAATTGATGGTTTATTTTGACTAACAGAAAAATTTCTTTGACAGCAGGTTTGGATTTATGAAAACCAAGCTCGTAACCTGGACAAAAGAAGTTAGAAGAAGATTGTCTTGAAGTCTTGAAGTCCTGAATTCTTTCCATCATACTATCTTGTTATTCTTCAAGATACAATGAAACAGAATTCCATACCAGGGAATCAATCCATAACCTCATAATAGCTTATATCTGGCTATTAACAAATTACCAGCCTACAAGATTTAAACACATCAGGACTTAAACGCAAATTATGACAGATACTGGTACCTAAATAATCAGCATCGCATCTCCATAAGTACCAAACCGGTACTTTTCCTTAACAGCTGTCTTATAAGCATCAAAAAGCAGATCATAGCCGGCAAATGCCGATACCATCATCAGAAGAGTGGAATATGGAAGATGGAAATTGCTTATCATCATATCGGGCACCTTAAATTCATAAGGAGGGAAGATGAATTTATTTGTCCAGCCATCAAATGGTTTGAGGTAACCATCAGTGGAGACAGAGCTTTCAAGTGTTCTCACTACAGTTGTGCCTACTGCACATATCTTATATTTGTTATCTTTTGCCTTGTTTACAATCTCAACAGACTCATCGGTAATCACAATCCTTTCCGAATCAACTTTGTGTTTAGTCAGATCTTCAACATCAACACTTCTGAAATTGCCCAGTCCAACATGAAGAGTTATTTCGGCAAATTCGACACCAATTATCTCAAGTTTCTTCAGTAACTCCCTGCTGAAGTGCAAACCGGCTGTAGGAGCAGCAACTGCTCCTTCATGTTTGGCAAAAATGGTCTGATATCGTTCGCTATCCTCTGGTTCCACCTTCCTGTTTATAAACTTTGGCAGAGGTGTTTCCCCGAGACTGTATAATGTTTTTTTAAATTCCTCATATGGACCATCGAACAAAAACCTCAATGTCCTTCCCCTTGAAGTCGTATTATCAATGACCTCCGCAACAAGCAGGTCGTCTTCACCGAAATATAACTTATTGCCTATTCTGATTTTCCTGGCGGGATCAACCAATACATCCCATAAACGCTGTTCCCTGTTTAACTCCCTTAATAGAAAAACTTCAATTTCAGCGCCGGTTTTTTCTTTATTACCATATAACCTTGCCGGGAAAACTTTTGTATTATTGAAAACCAGAACATCATTAGGACTAAAATATTCTGTTATATCCTTAAATATCTTATGTTGAAGCTCGCCGCTTTTTCTGTTAACAACCAATAATCTCGATTCATCCCTATTCTCAGAAGGATAGAGCGCAATAAGCTCCTGTGGCAAATTATACCTGAATTGCGATAGTTTCATAATAATTAAATAATCATTGTAAATTTAAAGAAGACCATTATACGTAAAAATATCAATTTTGTTACATCTGATTGAAGAATTTTTTTCAAATAATTAAAGTACGTCATTGGTCTGAAAATTCTATTCACTACTCATTGTTTCAGAACAACTTGCCGGGTTAATTTGTTCGAGATTGTCCTTAAATTTATCTAAACTGAAAGCATCTCGTATGCGATATTCACCAATTGCTGTCCTCTCAAGAGATGATAAATAACTTCCGCTCTTTAAAGCATTTCCCAGATCCCTGGCAAACGACCTTATATATGTTCCCTTACTGCACACCAATCTTATTCTTATTTCAGGAATTTCAAATGAAAGCAATTCAATTTCCCTGAAAAAAACTGTTGCGGGCTCAAGAGTTTTTTTTATTCCCTTTCTTGCAAATTCATATGCTCTTTTTCCAGAGATCAGTTTAGCAGAATACAGTGGGGGAAGCTGTTTCTGTTCGCCCAAAAACCCAGTCAGAACATCCTGCACCATTTTTTTAGTTATATGATCTGTTGGATAGTGATTATCTGTTTCGGTTTCCATATCAAAAGAGGGGGTTGTATCCCCAAGATGAAATGTTGCAACATATTCTTTATCCAGATCACGAAAAGTATCAATCTTTTTTGTGGCCTTCCCGGTACATATAATCATTAATCCGCTGGCCAGAGGATCAAGGGTGCCTGCATGTCCGACTTTTAATTTTTTGATCCCGAATGTGCTCCGGATCATTATTCTTACTTTATTTACCAGGTCGAATGAAGTCCAATATACAGGTTTATCAAACAATAGAACTTTCCCTTCTTCGAAAACTGATACTTTTTCTGATGGCATGAAAACCTGATATGATTTAAAATAATCCGATTAAAATAATGAAAAGCCTAGAGCTCGATATGTTCCGGCCCGGCAGGTCCGCAGTTCAGTATTTGAACTTTTGACTCAGACAATTCAATTTATTCAATGATTAAACTATTCCTTGTCTGACTCTTTAGGCTTTTTCATAATAGCCCATATTTCGAATATAAATCCTGCCAGAACAACTATTGGAGCAAGTGTAATTCTCCGGAAACTGAATATGTTGTTGCTGAATTTATCAGGACTTGGAGATTTTCCGCCAAGCATCAGCAGAAACCCGATTACAATAATTGCGAATCCAATGGCCAGCAATTTGTAATTTTCACGGCCAAGAGCAAAATTCAATTTTTCTTTATTGTCGTTTTTTGTGCTCATAATATATCAATAATAAAGTTTGTCTTCAGAAATGCTAAGATACCTGTTAACAGAGAAAAAAGTAGAAATAACATTTATTAATATGCCGGTTATTATGATTGAAGCTCCCAGAAGGAACAATAGATAGGTGCTTTCGAAGCTGAACATCAGGAAGAATTCTTTTTCAATAAGATAGAGCAGCCCGATAAGTAAACTCATTGCCACCAATGCTGCCAATAGTCCCTGAATAGCGCTCTGAATGAGAAATGGTCCACGGATGAAAGCACGGGTCGCACCGACAAGCTGCATTGTTCGGATAAGAAACCTCCTGGAATATATTGATAATCTGATTGTATTGTTAATTATTGTGAGTGCGATGAGAAAAAGGAAGGCAGATATTACCAGAAGAAACAAGCTGATCTTCTTTACATTTTCATTTATCAGAAAAAGTAATGATTCAGGAACAGAAACCTCTTTTACAAATGTATATTCCCTGACGTATTTTTCAATTTTTGCTACGCTGTCAGGACTTGTATATCCTGAATGAAGATATACATCGATGGAAGGTGGAAGCGGGTTATCCCCAAGAAAACTTATAAAATCTTCTCCCAGCTCTTTTCTCATTTTTAAAGCTGCAGCATCCTTAGAAATATATTCTGTCGATTTCACATAAGGCTTGGCATCAAGGTCTTTTTGCAACATCCTTATATCGGGTTCTTTGGCGTTATCATCAAGCATTATCGAGAATGAAAGGCTTTCCCTGAGATAGTCTGCCAGTTCTTTTGCATTTATAAGAACCAGTCCCAAAACCCCAAGAAGAAAAAGAACCAGTGAGACGCTTATAACAAGCGATACGTAGGAACTTCTTAGTCTTGTTTTGGAATATCCTGCTTCTTTGTTCTTCAATCTATTTCCTTTTATCTTTTTCTTCCGTAAA
>PMIJ01000210.1 GCA_003157015.1 Bacteroidales bacterium | reverse complement strand
CCGGATTCTTTGCTTCCTCCTTTAAAATTTGAACGATTAGAAGTTAAAATTGCTTTTGAATGATCTAAATATTGTTGCGCCATTTCTTATTCAGTTTTTGTTAAGTGAAACTTATTATGTCGTAATTATGAGCATTTCGGAATTCGGATTGGCGATTGCGGATTTTTTAAATCCGCAATCGCCAATTCTTTAAAAATAGTTATTATTCCCGTTTGTTATCAGACTCCTAAGTTTAAAGAGTAGAATAATTATTAACAAAAGATGTTAATCGTTGTTCTTAAATCGCCCCCGTGTCGGCTTCCCTCTAGTTCGATCCAGTCAAAATTAGAGATAATAGAATGAATGGTCTTTCATTAAGCTGATAACATGCACATTGTAAAATCCATCACAAATTCCATCGACAAGAAATTTGAAGACCCCTGGAAAGGAGGATTTATTCATTTTTGTTAAAAGAACTAAATTATTTTATCACCGGATTTCAAATAAAAGATACTCAGGCTGGACTAAAGGGACTTGACAACAAGGCAAGAAAAATTCTTGCAAAAACAAAAATAAACACTTTTCTTTTCGAGCTTGAATTTCTGAAGGGCTGTTTAAAACAAGAGCTTATGTATGAATTTATTAATGTCAGATGTGGACCAGGATTGAAATTCACTAATATTAGATTTCGAATCTTACTGAAAGAGACAATTAGTTTACTGAAATTACTTTTTTATTCAAGACACACATCCTATTAACCATGGAAGGATTCTTATCTCCATCTATATTTTCATCCATGGGAATTTGCTGAACTAGACCCCTTTAAAATACCGGGTTACATTAAAACCCTTTCAGGGAACTTGATGTCAGAAAGATTTGAAAAATTGATTGTAGAATTAATGAAAACAGGGGATTTTTCAACAATATCCGGCTTCCTTGATTATTCAGGATATCCGTAAACTGAAGATCAGAGTATGCAAAAAATAAAATGAGATATTAATGTCGGGAGTAAATACATATCATTCATTGTGGAAATTTACGGGGATCTGATTTTTTTCTCCTGAATAATTCATATTCTATTGTTTTTAGGTCTATTCTGTCATAACTATTATTGATTGTGTCAGAATTTAATAAAGTCTTTATAAGCAAATATTCATGCCTGTTACCCAGATCCGGATCCAGACTTATATTTTTATACCTCCCATAATAAGTATGAAGACTCCACTCAACATACATTTCAGGCAAAATATTTATAGTGCTATTTTCTTCAAGCTGAACCAGAATAACTCTCATATCCTTTAATAAATTCTTATCCCTGTTAATATCCCCTGAAAAATAAACAGAAAGGATAATGCCGGCCGATAAGGCTATTAATCCAGAAAACTTAAAGAATCTGAATCTATTTGAATTATAATCTACCTTTTCAAGCAGGGTTTCAATTAAAGGATTCACAATCAGACCAAGAGAGATTGCAAAAAATGGAAAACTTAAAAGAAGAAAATAAGCACTCTGGTCCATTGTAACCAATATTGGTAACACTCCTGCAAGACCAAGACAGAAAAATACTAAAGCAGGAGTCAGGCCGGAACTAGTTTTATTAAAAGATATCTTATTTTTCCAACCGTATAGAATTAATAAGAGTATTATTCCAAAAGCCGGAAGTAATTCCATTACAAGCCTGTGTATAATATAAAAGCGGGAGTCCGAGGTTACTCCTGTTGAAATCTTATCAAAAGCCATTTCAATGTATTTCGGAAAGAACTCGTGAGCCCCGGTATAAAGAAAAAGGAGTACCAATGGAAGAACAGCTGAAATTAATATTATTAAAGTATCTAAAACCATGGAAAAGAATTTCTTATTTCTTGAAAATAACCACAAGAAAAATGGAAAGGAAAGAGGGGTAAAGGTGACAGGACCCTTTGTCAGGAAACCAAGGGAAAGCATTAATCCGGCAAGAAAAAGGAAAAATATCCTATTGGATTTCTGACTTTTGATGTAAAATAAAACTGAAAGACATATAAATATGACCAGTGTATTCTCAAGCATATTGTTTACAGAAGCCCATGTAACTGTTGGCATTGCCATCCAGAATAATAGGGGCAACCACCCGGTTGATGTTTTTTTTAGAATTAGTTTCCAGATTGAAACAATTATCATCCCTGTTATAATGATTGTCAGTAGAGAATAAAATCGTTCGACGAACCTGCTATCTCCAAAAATCCTGAAAAGAGTTCCCTCAAGTCCGAAAGCCAATGGCGGGTGTTCAACAAAAGCCGGGAAGAGTGTATTTGTCAAGTGTGGTTGCCAGAAAGTTCCTAAACCGTTGGCCAGATTTCTGGAAATAGTCGCATATATTGTTCCATCCATAAACATCCCATCAGAAAGCCATGAATGGCAAATAATCAGCATAAATATTCCTGCAATTGCTATATAAAAATATGTTCCCTTAAAAGTCTGCCTATCGTTTCCCATATAACAGGTTATAAAAAGAAATTGAATTGCTGAAATTCATTAATTAATAATCTAAATTATGCATTAAATATCTTAACATTTGACAAAATTTTAATACACTGATTATTAATATATTATTTTTTTAATGTTAAGAATAATAACTTCTATTATTAGAATATGACCCTGATAATCAATTAATAGAAACTGTAGACCAATTCAACATCCTATAATTAAAATCAAGTTTGAAAACAAAGTTACAATTATAAAGATATGTTTAAAGAGTTCTTTTGTGAAAAAGCTGTAAATCTTAAAAATGAATGGTAAAAAAATTGTTGAATTATTACCTTCAGAGTTTAATAAATGGCAGTAATTAAAAATTAGAGAGGAATAAAATTGTAATTAAAATCTAACTACAATTCTGTCATCAATTATAGTACAAGACCCCTGTAAATCATTGATCTACAGGGGTCTGCTATTTAGGGGTGTGGTGCCACCAGCCCCCAAAGAGTCAATACGCAGTTTGCTGAAACGCCGATTGGATGGCCACTTGCGTGTATTATTTAATATAGCTAAAATACCGCACAATTAACGCTATTTTAACATATTTTGGCCATCCTATATGATTGATTCTTAATATGCTAGTGAAAGGGAAATGAGATAAAAAAGCGTCAACGAAAACGTCAACAAATAGTAAGAAGAATATTATAAAGTGCTTTGGAATCAAGTCTAATTCCAATCCTTCACATATTGAAAAACAAGTATTTAGATTCTCTGACTTTTGCAATTTGGAGGAAAAGTCATCACCCTGGAAATTAAAACTTGTTTATTTAACAGATATAGTTATTTTGAAAACGACTATCTTATAAGAGATTATCTTATATCCTCATTTGTTGCAAGAATTGTCACCGATTTTTTCACTCTTTTAAAAAGGAAACACCACATATCATTGATCTTGCGTTGTTAGCGATATTAAGATAATGATTTATTTTTCTTCGGAAAAAAATGTTTTGTTAAAGGAACCATTGAAACAAAAATAAAAATAGTTCCCAGTACAGCTACAATAGATGATCCTGCAGGAAAATCAAAATGGAAAGATACATTCAACCCGATAAAACTTCCTAAAAAGCTCACAAGCATAGCAATAATGATTACGGTCTTGTTTGAACGGGCAAGCATTATAGCACAAACAGACGGAATAATTAAGTAGGAGAAGACAGGAATTACGCCACTGATTTTAACAGCAAAAACAATAGATAAACCGATAGAAATATAAAAAAGGAAATTCCAGATATTGAAACCTTTTTTTTCAGTTTTACCAATTTCAAAACTTTCAGTAAGTTCAAAAAACTTTTTCTGAAAAATACTATGCATAAGCATCAACGCGCCAAAAACGATACATGTTATGGTAATCTGTTTCATATTTACAGAAAGGATATTTCCGAACAAAACTTCTTGAATATCCGAATCACCGTGAGGCGTTTTTGATATTAGCATAACTGTGGCAGCTGAAGCGAAAGCATAAATTATACCAATGATAGCTTCCAGTTTTAAACGCTTATCCCTTATATCAATCATTGAAATTAATAATGCTCCAACGAGAGTGAAAACCAATGGAATAGTTGTTAAACCGTAACCTATAAAAGCCGCGAATGCACCACCAAGAGATGAGATCTGGCCGAGTGCCAGATCAACAAAAACGATTCCACGACCTACTACATGTACACCAAGGTAGGACAAAAACAAACCTGTTATTAATGAAATTATGAATGCCTGCACCATAAAATTCAAGTGAAACATCTCAAACATATTTTTCTATATTAATATTATTAGTAAAATCCATTTAAAGCTGCTCTGATAAACAAAAACTTACAGACAAAGCATATGTATAAATATCGTTATTTAAATCCCTGAATTAATTTATCAATATTGTAATCAAATAAATCAAAATAGTCTTTGATGCTGTCGAATGCACCAACAGATGTTCCAAGTACTATCGTTTTAGCACCAGTTTGTTTTGAAACAACGTCCGAGGAAGAAGTTGTAAAATATGGCGATGATATAATTACTTTAATTGCATTGCTTTTTACTTCAGAAATAATTTTTACAAGTTGTGAAGGAGTCGGAGGAATGCCAGGTTTGGGTTCCATGAAATCAACAATTATTATTCCGAATCGTTGTTCAAAATAACACCATTCGTTATGATAAGCAATAATTTTGACACCTTTAAATGGAACCATTTTCAAAGTCCATTCATTCAGCTTCAGATCAATTTTAGTATTAAAGTCTTTAAGATTCGCTTCAAAAAAGTCTTTATTTTCAGGAGAAATTTTTTCAAGGCCATCACAGATGTTTTTTGCAATTTGTTTCCCGTTCACAGGATCTAACCAATAATGTGGATTTCCATAGATGTGGATATCTCCTTCGCCACGATTGATGCTTGAAGGCACTTGCATCAAAGTAACACCAACAGAGGCATCCACATAACCGTTGGTCCCCTTTTGAATTTTCAAATTGCGTGAACTTGAGAGGAGTTGTGGTGACCAGCCTGTCTCTAAATCTAATCCAACAGTAACAAACATATCTGCTTTTGAAAGTTTGATAATATAGCTGGGTTTTGGATCCACAAAATGTGGATTTTGATAGCCAGTTGCAATTGAAGATACATCAACTTTATCTTTGCCGATCAATTCAGTAATACTCTTTAAATCAGCGGTTGTGGTAACTACAATTATTTTTGTAGCATAAATAGCAGAAGTTGCAAAAAACGCAAATAGGAAGAATACAAATTTTAGTTTCATTTTTTTATAATTAATTATTAATATTGATGAGCGCCATGTGTTCCAATAACAAAAATCCATCGAAGCAATATCTGGTTCTGTTCTTTTCCCATATTACTTGAGGTTGTTTTTCCTTCAATTTCCAGTTTTTGAAATTCAGTAGCATACCATCCAATAGTTACCGAATAAGAATTCTCAATAGTACTTGCGGAATAAGGTTTGTTAGTATAGCTATACATTCCTGTAAAAAACATGCGTTTTGAGAATTGAAAATTTATAAATGAATACATACCAAAGGAGTTCACGGTTTTATGATTTAATGTGTCCGCATTGCTGAAATATGCTTCCGACTGCCATGTAAAGGACTGATAGGTATTAAATTGTACAGGTTTCCATTTATAAGTAAGATCCATAGCAGCGATGTTAGTCCTTAAATCATAAAAGTTGTGCCCTGTAATGCCAGAGAATCCTAATTCCAGAGTTGCGTTTGGTGAAAGGTCAAAGAAGTTTTTCAAATGAACCAGTTCAAGATAGGTGTTTCCAACGCTTCTCGAAAAACTAGGATTGTCAATTGGACCATCGGTAACTTGTACCACCAGTTCCTGGTAAAAAAGAGAATTTGGAATCAGCCAGCTCAATGAAACTCCTTCATCATCTATTCCTTCTCCAAAATAGCTTTCATAGGCGTCTGGCAAGCTTATAAATGGCAATGCATGAGAATGTACAGGGTTAATCCTTCCCATTGCGCTTTTAAATTTTCCTACTTTTAACTGCAAATGTGCAGGCAAAGAGAGTGTAGTAAGATAGCCTTCCTCCAGGTCTTCAGTAAACTTACCAGTTGTGGGGTCTTTCCCCAGTGTAAAAAAGAAATCGGCTCTGGCATAAGGATCCACAACTGATTGAAGAGATAGCTCCGCTTCATTGATTCCGGCATCAAAATTTCTTTTGACATTATTCTTGTATGAACCTTGAAAGTCGCCAATCACACTAATGTCAGGGAGAGTGGAGGGAGCTGTTCTTACTTGTATAGGAGAAGGTGAAGTCTGCGAGTTATTTAATTGTTTTTCAATCTGTTTTAATAATATGGAATCTGGTTTGGCAATGGTATCATTTTGAGAGAATAGATTTGCCGAAATTGATGAAAAGAATGTGGCTATCAGTATAGCCTTTGTAATATAATTCATTAACTGGTTATTTAAATTTTAATGATAAATTGAGAAGTATAACAAAACAGTTATAATGAAAAATGTTTCACTTAAACAAAGCTATATGATTCTCCTTGGAAGGAAGTTAAAGAAACATATTACGCTCTATACAAATTTTCTGAAAACACCCCATAGGATGATATAATTCAAATTTGTAAACCAGGTGGCGCGCGTAATAAATATGAATACTGTGATGGGTTGGAATAATATAAGCAATTATAATTATTGCAATAATCAGCTAGAGGCGTTTCATTTTGTAAATCAATATCTCCAAGGTCGGACAAAAAAACAAAGAATTCAAAATTGCATATACCACAAACCCCATATAAAACTGGCGAATTTTTCTCACTTTTTGAATCATATACAAAGTGTTCGTGGTGATGTCCAAGTTTAATAACTGAAGGCAATAGAAAAATCAACAATAATATTATAGAAGCAATATTCTTAAATTTTCTGCTCATAAAATTGTTCATTCTATTGCTTTACTGTGTTTTATAATAAGCAATAATGTCTTTAAAGGAATTGCAAATATATATAATTTAAACCAACAGCTTAAGATTTTGTTCGTTTTCTAATAATCTGACATGATAAGAACCATAATTATAAAAACACAAAATGCGGATACCCAATAACTTCATTTTTCAAGAAAAATTCGTTAACACTTCTGTCACCAAGAAAATTAAAGACCCCTGCAAATAGTTAATCTACAGGGGTCTGCTATTTAGGGGTGTGGTGCCACAAGCACCATTCAATTTTATTTTGTCAATATTTTATTCCTGTTTTTGAAGAGTAAACTTTAAGGAAACTATATATATAAAATTCTATTTGGCCTACCCTCTTACAATTTTCTTGTTACTGCATTGTTTTTTTCTCACGGCACTTACTTTGTGTAGAGCTTAATGTTTAATTTCAAATTTTAAAAATACAATAACATCTTTTGATGTTTAAAACCTAAATTTGCATGATTTTAAATCCAAAATTGTCATTAAAGAAATTATTGTTGTATACGGTAAATAACTATGCGAGATTTCGGCTAATAAGAATGAAGGTATTCGGTAAATAAGGATGTAAGTATTCAGTTATTT
>PMIJ01000135.1 GCA_003157015.1 Bacteroidales bacterium | reverse complement strand
TTTACTTTTGTCTTTTGTCTTTTAGTTTTCCTTTTTCCTTTTTAACTATATTTGTGTTCAGGAATTATTAAATACGTCGACTGCTATTCTATGGAAAACTTCATTGTTTCAGCAAGGAAATACCGGCCCGCCACTTTTGATATGGTAATCGGCCAGGATTCTATCACTAATACGCTGAAAAGTGCAATTAAAAACAAACATCTCACACAGGCTTATCTTTTTTGCGGACCAAGAGGTGTTGGTAAAACAACATGTGCAAGGATCTTTGCCAAAACAATAAACTGTAGTAATCTTGGCGAAAACCTTGAAGCATGCGACGAATGCGAATCATGTCTGTCATTCAATTCATCAAGGTCATTTAATATTCATGAACTGGATGCCGCATCAAATAATAAAGTTGAGGATATCAGGTCACTTAATGATCAGGTACGTATTCCTCCGCAGATCGGGAAGTACAGCATATATATAATCGATGAAGTTCATATGCTTTCTTCATCTGCATTCAACGCTTTCCTTAAAACACTCGAAGAACCACCTTCTCATGCTATATTTATTCTGGCTACAACAGAGAAGCATAAAATAATTCCGACTATTCTCTCACGATGCCAGATCTTTGATTTTAACAGGATAAGAATTGAAGATATCGTTGGACGTTTGACGTACGTAGCCAGGAATGAAGGAATTACTGCAGAGGATGAAGCGTTACACATCATAGGTCAGAAAGCTGATGGCGCCTTGCGCGACGCTCTGTCGATTTTTGACCAGATTGTCAGTCTGAGCGGGAAAAAGATCACCTATAAGGATGTTATAGAAAACCTGAATGTTCTCGATTATGAGTATTATTTTAATATCGTTGAAGCGGCTATAACCGGAGATGTTTCTACAGTCTTGCTGACTTTTAATGAAGTCCTGGAGAAAGGCTTTGACGGACATAATTTTATATCGGGACTCAACAGTCATCTCCGTGATCTTCTCGTCAGTAAAGATGAGTCAACGCTGCGCCTTCTTGAGGCAACACCTGCGATTAAAAAAAGGTATCTGCAGCAGACAGGGGAGTGCCCGATAGATTTTCTGTTTAAATCTCTGGAGATTGGCAATAATTGCGATCTTAATTATAAAAGCAGTAAGAATCAAAGGTTGCATATTGAACTCTCGCTTATAAGACTTTGCATGCTGATGGCTGAATCTGTGGAACCAGCAGAAAAAAAAAAGCCTGATTTACACCACTTGAATAAAACCACAGAGAATCTTCCACTTCTCCAAAAATCAGAGATATTGCGTGAGGAAATTTCTGTTTCTGAAAAAGTTATAAGTCAGGAGAAACTTTCAGGAAGGCATGATCCTGTCATTGAGAAAGCCTCTAAAAATTTTTCAATAAAAGATATTATCACCGAAGATATCGGACCGGCTGAAAAGAATGAGGAGAAAATGGTTTTGAATGATCCTGAAGTCACAATAAAGCCTAAGATTGATTTCACTCAGCAAGCTTTTGAAGCTGCCTGGAATGAATTTACCGAACAGCTTAAAGGCGAGGGAACACGTGTTGTCAGTATGTTTAAATCAATAAGACCTGAACTGGAAAGCGATCGTTTTGTCAGAATACATTTAAACAATGCGGCTCAAAAAGATACTTTTATTCTGAGTTACAAACCAAAACTCGTTAACTTTCTTGAGGAAAGATTTGTTCTTACCGGAATAGATATCGAAACTATTGTTGACCTTTCGGAGGATAGTGATATTCTATACTCCGACGAACAGAAGCTTAATTATTTAATTAACAAATATCCAATCCTGAAGGAAATGAAAAAAACATTTAATCTTGATATAACTTAGAAAGATCCTTGAAAATCAATGGGAAACGATTGCATAGACTTTTTTCCCTCTATGGTCTTTACAAAATAAAACTAACTACTTGAAAAAGAAACTTGAAATTTCTGACGGTTATGATTATTTGAAATTCCTGACAAAAGAAAAGGACATTTCGGACCAGATTATTAACCATTCAAGGTCGATGATTACTATCATTAACCGAGATTATATTTATGAAAAAGTTAATTCAACCTTTTGCAATGCGCATCAGGTTGTTCTCGATGCTATACTTGGAAGATCCCTTGGCGATGTATGGGGCCATGATACATTTCAGAATGCAATTAAAAGAAATGTTGATATTTGTTTTTCGGGAAAAACCATAAAGTATGAAGCAACTTTTATAACACCTCAAACAGGTAAAAGACATTTTGAAGTTGTATTCAGGCCACTCTCTGTTGAACCGGGTAAAATAACACATTTACTTGCAGAAACATTTGATATTGATGATCTTAAGACTACAAAACAAGCAGTAATAGATAAGGAAGAAGAACTCAGGAAGTTTGAATCAAATCTGCCGATCGGTTTCCTGCGATGCACTCCGGAAGGAAAAATTTTACATGCCAATGCGGCTTTTTTAATGATTGCCGGTTGCCATAATGGGATGTCAGTTACCAATATGAATCTTAAGAGTTTTTATATTGAGGAAGAGCTATTTGAAGTGCAGCTTGCACAACTTGCTGATAGCCATACCAAAAATTTTGGAAGAGTCTATCTGAAAAACTATGATGGAAAGGAAATACCATGCAGAATTAGCGGATTTCTTGCCGTCAACAAATCAGGTAGTCCGGATTATATCGATTTTGCAGTTGAAGACTGTTCTCGTGAACTTATGCTCGAGAATCGTTTGCTTCAGGCTCAGAAGCTTGAGACAATCGGATCACTGGCTGGTGGGATAGCGCACGATTTTAATAATATACTGGCTACAATTTCCGGATATTCGGAAATGTTGCACGAAGATCTTCCGAAAAATTCAGACCTGGCTGAGAAAGTCAGCAGGATACAGCTGGCAGTAAAAAAAGCCCAGTCTATAACAAATCAGATACTTACTTTCAGCAGGCATGTTGAGCAGGAAAAGGTGTTAATAAATGTATCAGAAGTTCTCAAGGAGACTATAGGATTTGTGAAATCATCTATCCCATCCAATGTCGTGCTGCAAAGCAGAATTTCAAAAGTTGAGGTCAATGTTCTTGCTGATCCTACTCAATTATTCAGGGTCTTCTTAAATCTGATGACTAACGCCATTCAGGCAATGGAAGAAAATGGCGGGATATTGTCAGTAAAAATTGCTATGGTCAGGCGGGAATTTGTACAACACGAACTCAATAAAGATATTGTTGCTGATGAGTATGTTCTGCTGACATTCAAAGATACAGGAGAGGGTATGGATCCATCACTGATTGGAAGAATTTTTGAACCCTTTTTCACTACAAGGGAAGTTGGAAAAGGAACTGGTCTTGGCTTATCTGTGATACATGGAATAATTACTGAAATGGAAGGCGAAATTGTTGTTTCCAGTGAAAAAGGAAAAGGTTCTGTTTTCAATGTTTACCTGCCGGTATCAAAAAGTTATGCAGTTCCTGCCGGCAAAAAGAGCGCGAGAAAGAGAGTGCTGTTTATTACCGGCAACAAATATGAATCCCGTATTTTATCACTTGCTCTCGAAAGTGCAGGCTATGAACTGGTTTTCATTTCGGATGGCAGAAATTTTGCCAGGGTTATGACTAACGTCAAAGAGAGACCCGATATGGTCATTTATATGAGTGATTCAAAACAAATCAATGCGGAAGACCTTGTTGCCATATTCAGAACGCAGAAAATTATTACTCCCTGTATACTTATCACTGACCCTATACTGGAAATATCAGATGAAAAATTACTAAATTCGGGAATTATAAATCAACACCTGACGAAGCCGGTTTCACTTAAAGAAATCAGGAACGCGATTCAGGATTTATTAAGATAGACACATAGCCTGGACTAAACCTAAAACTAAACCCAAACCTTAAATTAAAAAAGATGCCTGGAGTATTAATCGTTGAGGATGATAAAGAACTGAGAGAAATGTTGAAGCTGTCGCTTTCAAGAAGAAATTTTACAGTTTTTGAAGCTGACAATGGCAAGTCGGCAATTGCACATTTCAAACCAACAATTACTGATCTTGTGGTTACTGACCTTATCATGCCAGAGGAAGATGGCCTGAAAGTGGTTATAAAACTCAGGGAATTAAAACCGACAATTAAGATCATTGCAATCTCAGGAGGAGGCAAAGTAGGTCCGGGTAGTTATCTGAACCTGGCAAAAGCGCTGGGCGCTGATGCAATTTATTCAAAACCGTTTTCAATTAACGACCTTATTGCAAAAATTGAGCAGTTGCTGGAGAGTTAACAACTTAATTAAGGAAACTGTTATCATGAAAATCAAATAATCTTATTGTTATGTTAAACAAAAAAATAGAGGATATCTGTAACAGGCAGGTAGAGAGGGAAGGCTACTCATCTAATCTTTATCTGGCCATGGCATCATGGGCTGAAGTTAATGGCCTGAGTGGTGTTGCAGGCTGGATGTACAGCCAGTCCGACGAAGAACGCATTCATATGCTGAAATTTATTAAATATATTAATGAACGTGGAGGCAAAGCAGTTATGCCGTCTATTAAAAAACCTGCAACCGATTTTAAAAGCGTAGAGGAGGTTTTTAAAGAAGTATTAAAGCATGAGGAGTTTATAACTGCAAGCATTAACGAAATTGTGGCCCTCACACTTGAGGAGAAAGATTTCAATACTCATAATTTTCTGCTGTGGTTTGTGATGGAACAGGTTGAAGAAGAAGCCTCAGTCAGAATCGTACTTGACAAACTTCGTCTTGTCGGAAAAAATAGTATGTACGAGTTTGACAGAGATATAATGGGTTTGAGAAGACCCGCCGTTAATGCCGGGACAAATCCATGAAGCGATTCTTTTCTCTTTTAATGTTTTTTATTGTTTTTAGTTCTGTACTCCGGATGGAAGCCCAGAATCTGATAAAGAATTCTTCTGTCACGGGACTATGCTATGCGGGGAAAAAAATAACCAGGATCTATATTCCGCCTCCTAAAGAATTTTTCGCAAAAAACGGATCAAAAAGCGGAGGTTCAATAACTGTCAATTATACTGGTTTTTCATCACAGGCTAAAGCTGCTGTGGACTATGCTGCCTCAATTTTGAGAGCGATGCTCCCTGCAGACACCAAATTCACAGTTAACGCTAGCTGGGTGAAAATATCGACTTCAGGAATTCTTGCTCAGTCAACAATAACCGGGTATGTGGCAGGAGCAGGAATAGATGCCCTGAACCCACTTGTATTATACCCGGTATCGCTTGCCGAAAAAATTGCCGAAAAAAATTTCAGTAATGAGTCTCAGGGGGATATAACTCTGGAAGTCAACAGTTCAATAAACTGGTACCTTGGCACTGACGGACAAACACCAGTAACTAAATATGATCTGGTAACCGTAGTAATGCACGAGATTTGTCATGGCCTAGGTTTTTTTGACACCTTTAGTTCAGATGGAACATTTGGTTCATATGGTGTCAGTTCCGTACCTATGGTATACGATACATTTGTTGAAAACTATGACGGAAGCAAATTAACCGATACAATGAAATTCCTTAATAATTCTTCTGCTCTTAATAATCAACTCACTGGAAATCAACTATATTTTAACGGTCCGCTTTTAAGAAAGTACTCAACTTCCGTAAACTACCTTAACCTTAGGGCAAAATTGTATGCACCATCAATATGGGATGCAGGATCGAGCATTTCTCATCTTGATGAATCGGCAACTCTTCGTGTTAATGCACTGATGACTCCTTTCATTGACCTTGGTGAGGCAATTCATGATCCGGGTAAGTATACATTCTCCATACTCGGAGATTTGGGATGGATTAATACAAAAATAATTCATACCCCACCGGGGGATAATGAAGGGCATCTGTCGCAGATTCTTCTTTCAGTTGATATCAAATCAGATACGGCCTATAATCATAATAAAGTAGGATTAGTGTACTCTTTTGATAACTTTCTGACAAGCGATTCTCTTTATCTTACTTCTCCTAATTTTAATGACACCTATAATACTACTATCAATATTCCAGGATACAATTCGGAATTACAGTATTATTTTTTTGCACAGGATTGCTTTTTCAGGAATTACAGATCGCCTTCAGCTTATAAGGATTTTCCTTTAATAAAAAATAACAGATATCATATTTATATTGGTACCGACACTGTTAAACCGATAATACTCCATACACCTGTTGCATATTATTTACAGACAGTTGATTCAATGAAATATGCTGCAACTGTGACTGACAATCTGGGTGTTGATTCAGCATATATTGAATTCAAAGTAAACCATGGTCCTTCAAAATTTATTCGTATGAAAAAGGGGCAAAATAATAACTATAGCACTTCGTTCAGTGCCAGTTCATTATTGCTGAAAGGTCACGATACAATTGAATACAAGATTTTTGCAGTCGACACAGCCATGGTCCCGAATTTAGCATCATTACCCAAAACGGGGTATTTTGTTGTTCCTGTAGAAGAGATATTTCCTGCAGTATCAACTTATTCCACGGATTTTTCGAAAGCCGAGCCTGATTTTTTTAATATAGGTTTTGACATTTCCCGACCTGCTGGATTCAGTAAGTACGGTTTAAATTCAAAGCACCCTTATGAGAGTCCGGAGGACAACAATAAAAGTATTGAGTATACTTCAATATTAAGATACCCTCTGAAATTTAATGAATCCGGCATGCTGGTCAGTTACAATGAAGTAGTTCTTGTAGAACCGGGAGCAGATGGATCGGTTTTCGGATCGCCAGATTTTTTTGATTATGTAATTGTGGAAGGTTCAAAAAACTTTGGCAAGACCTGGTTTGCTCTTATCGATGGTTATGACAGCAGGTTATTTCCATCATGGCTTTCAGCTTATAACAGTAGTATTGTAGGAGATAACTCAACGTATGTCGGTACGGAAGCATTGCTGCAAAAACATACTTTCCTTTATAGTCCGTCTGCCAATATTTCCGCCGGTGACACTTTATTGCTGAGATTCAGATTATATTCCGATCCATTCGCAAACGGATGGGGATGGGTTGTTGAAGATTTGAAAATAGACCCGCTGATTGATGCAGTAACAGAAATAAATAATCATCCTGTAACTGTTTATCCTAACCCAGGTAAAGGCCTTATAAAAATAAGTACAGACATCGCGGGCGTATTGACTTATAAGCCTTTACGTTATAGTGTTTTCAATGCTGCAGGAATATGCCTGAGGAATGCCATTACCTCTGGATCATCTGAAATACTTGCTGATATTTCTTCCTTCCCGGCAGGAATGTATATTATAGTCTTGTACATGGATGATGGAATTAAAACTATAAAATATACTCTCCTAAAATAAAATGTAAAACCCCGCAAGAATGGCGGGGTTTTTGCATAAATTGGTTTTTTGGAATTCTTTATTGGAAAATAAAGCTAATTTTGCTGGATATTTAAAAAAATTGTAAAACACCTTAAAATGAGCATTATAAACAATGTACTGGGCCTTTTCCTGGGTAATAAATATGAAAGAGATTTAAAAGAGATAAACCCATATATAGATAAAATTCATGCTGAATTTGAGAAAATACAGGGATTATCAAATGACGAATTGAGAGACAGGACAGATGAGCTCAGAAGTGAAATCCTGAAAAGTGTTGAAGGAGACGAAAATGAGATTAGGTCGCTCAGGGAAAAAGCTGAAAAGGAGGAAGATGTATATCTGAAAGAGGAGATTTACAACTCAATTGACAAGATAGAAAAGCAGATCAATGAAAAACTCGAAGCAACATTAGATGAGCTTGTTCCACGTGCTTTTGCAATTGTTAAAGAGACGGCAAAACGATTTAAGGAGAATAGTGTGCTGGAAGTAACGGCACGACAATATGACAGGGATCTGGCTGCTACTAGGGAAGGCATAACTATCAATGGCAGCAAAGCAAGCTGGAGTAACAAGTGGATTGCTGGAGGAAATGAGATAACCTGGGATATGGTTCATTATGATGTTCAGCTCATTGGCGGTGTCGCCCTTCACAAAGGGAAGATTGCGGAGATGGGTACAGGTGAAGGAAAAACAGTTGTTGCAACGCTTCCTGTTTTTCTTAATGCACTGGCAGGTAGGGGAGTGCATATTGTAACAGTTAATGATTACCTGTCTAAACGCGACTCTGAATGGATGGGCCCGATCTATGAATTCCATGGCCTGACGGTCGATTGTATTGATAAACACCAGCCAAATTCACCTGACAGACGTAAAGCATACAATGCCGATATTACTTTTGGAACAAATAATGAATTCGGATTTGACTACCTCAGGGATAATATGGCCATTAACCCTGAGGACCTGGTTCAACGTAAGCATCATTATGCAATAGTTGACGAAGTCGACTCGGTGTTGATCGATGATGCCCGTACGCCACTTATTATTTCAGGACCAACTGCCAAAAGCGATACACAGCAATTCGATGAGCTTAAACCGAAAGTGGACCGGTTAGTATCTGCTCAGAAAAAGCTGGTAACACAGATACTTGCTGATGCAAAAAAACTTATTGCCGATAATAAAAATGATGAGGGAGGGCTCCTGTTGCTGAGAGCTTTTAAAGGTCTCCCAAAGAATAATGCGCTTATTAAGTTCCTTAGCGAAGAGGGGAATAAATCCCTGCTTCTGAAGACCGAGAACTTTTATATGCAGAATAATAGTAAAGAAATGCCAAAGGCAACTGATCCATTATTCTTTATCATCGATGAAAAAGCTAACTCAATCGAACTGACAGAAAAAGGACTTGACCTGATTTCTGATTCAGTTGAGGATATCAGTTTTTTTATTCTTCCAGATGTTGGATCAAAGATTGCCGATATTGAAAAATCTGAATTGTCAGATCGTGAAAAGCTGAAAATAAAAGACGAACTTCTGCAAGACTATTCTGTTAAGTCAGAAAGAGTTCATACTATGACCCAGTTGTTAAAAGCCTGGACCCTCTTTGACCGCGACACTGAATATATCGTTGTAGATAATAAGGTGAAAATTGTTGACGAGCAGACCGGTAGAGTTCTGGAAGGGCGACGTTATTCCGACGGACTTCATCAGGCAATAGAAGCAAAAGAAAATGTTAAAGTGGAGGATGCAACTCAAACCTATGCAACAATAACTCTTCAGAATTATTTCAGAATGTACCATAAGCTTGCAGGCATGACGGGTACTGCCGAGACCGAAGCCGGTGAACTCTGGGATATTTATAAACTAGATGTTGTTGTTATTCCGACAAACAGACCTGTTATCAGATCCGACAAAGAGGATCTTGTATATAAAACCAAGAGGGAGAAATATAATGCTGTAATCGATGAGATTTCAGAAATGAACCGTCAGGGACGACCAGTACTGGTGGGAACAACATCGGTAGAGATATCTGAATTGCTGAGCAGAATGCTCAAAATGAAAGGACTGAAACATAATGTTCTGAATGCAAAGCTGCATCAGCGGGAGGCTGAAATAGTAGCAGAAGCCGGAAAAACCGGAACTATTACTATTGCAACGAATATGGCCGGACGCGGTACCGATATTAAACTAACGGAAGAAGTCCGTAAGGCTGGCGGGCTTGCCATTGTAGGTACTGAAAGGCATGAATCAAGAAGGGTAGACAGGCAGTTAAGGGGCCGTTCTGGAAGGCAGGGGGACCCCGGATCATCACAGTTTTTCGTATCACTTGAGGATGAATTGATGAGACTGTTTGGCTCTGAAAGAATTGCCGGAATTATGGACAAACTGGGGCTCAAGGATGGAGAGATGATTCAACATTCGATGATAACAAAATCAATCGAAAGGGCTCAGAAAAAAGTAGAAGAGAATAACTTTGGAATAAGAAAGAGACTTCTGGAATATGATGACGTAATGAATTCGCAGCGGGAAGTAATTTACAGGAAAAGACGGCATGCTCTTCTTGGTGAGAGATTAACTGTCGACATAGCGAATATGATGTTCGATGTTACTGAAAATCTGGTGGAAGTGTACCATGGCGATGGAGATTTTGAAGGATTTGATTTTGATCTTATCCGGTCATTTTCAATGGATTCTCCTGTCCCTGAACAGGATTTCAAAAAGTCTAATTCCCGTGAAGTAACTGATTTGGTTTATACAAAGGTGCTTGATACCTATAAAAGGAAAGTCGAATCAATCTCAGCACAGGCGTACCCTGTCCTGAAAGATGTATATGAAAGGATGTCGCATGTATATGAAAATGTTGTTGTTCCGATTTCAGACGGAGTAAAGGTTTATCAGGTTGTTACGAACCTGAAGGCTACTGCTGAGTCAGAAGGAAGGGAACTGGCGAAAGCATATGAAAAAACTGTCGTTCTGGCAACTATTGATGATGCATGGAAAGAACATCTGAGGGAAATGGATGAACTTAAACAATCTGTTCAGAATGCCACCTACGAGCAGAAAGATCCTCTGCTTATATATAAGTTTGAATCCTTTGAGCTGTTTAAAACTATGCTCACAAAGGTAAATAAAGATGTAGTCAGCACTCTAATGAAAGGGCATATCCCCAATCAGGATCCTGAGCAGGTCAAAGAAGCACAAAGAAGACGACAGGTCGACATGAGCAATCTGAGAACTTCCAAAAGCGACTTTTCACAATACAGCAGCACAGGCGGCGGCGGACAGGAAAAGAATCAGAAAACAGAACCAGTACGGGTCGATAAAAAGGTTGGCAGAAATGATCCTTGTCCCTGTGGCAGTGGTAAAAAATACAAACAATGCCATGGATTGCAGCCGACAGGAGCTCCTGGAGCAGATGTTAATGCATAAAAATGGGATTGTTGTCTAGATTTTCGTGATAATCTTATTCCTTCACTTCATCAACTGCTTTCTGAATACGCGTATAGATAGTCCTGTTGACAGGAACCAGCGGAAGTCTGAGGTAATTCTGGCACAGATTCATTATACCAAGCATTGCTTTTACTCCTGCCGGATTGCCGTCAGCAAATAGTAGTTCAATCATTTCAAGATAACGAAGCTGAATTTCGCGTGCTGCCTTAAAATTACTTTTTATAGCATTGGTGACAAGTTCGCTGGTAGCGGCGGGGAATGCATTTGCAAGAACCGATATAACACCAGATCCTCCACAGGATATAATCGGCAAAGTCATCATATCATCTCCCGATATTACCATAAAATTATCAGGTTTATCTTTTATGATTCTCATAATCTGCGCGATATCGCCTGATGCTTCTTTTATTCCGATGATGTTTTCACATTCATTTGCCAGTTCGAGACAAGTTTCAGAAGATATGTTACTGCAAGTTCTGCTCGGTACATTATAAAGCAAGACAGGAACGGGGGAACAGGTTGCAATTACTTTAAAGTGCTGAAAGAGACCTCTCTGGTTTGGTTTATTATAGTAGGGTGCTACGGATAAAATTCCATCAACTCCTGTGAGATTGGCATGCCTTATACAATTTATTACTTCCTGGGTGCTGTTTCCTCCTATGCCTGTTACAAGCGGAACGCGATTATCGGTTACCTCCACCACATACGAAAGAACAGCTTTCTTTTCATCCTTGGTAAGGGTGGCTGACTCTCCTGTTGTTCCCATAACAACTATATAGTTTACACCTCCGTCTATCGTATGATTCACAATTCTTCCCAGTGCAGCGAAATCAATGCTTGAATCATTTTTAAACGGTGTTACTATTGCGACTCCAGTTCCTTTGAATTTTTTAATATCCTTCATTATTGACCAACTTAATTAGCAGTTCCCGATTTTATCATTTCAAGGTAGTGTATTACCTGATTCAGGTATTCTTCAACATTAACAGGATTTTTTAGATCCATCATAAGGTCGAATGGTGCGTTTCCGTTTTCAGAATCAAATAAACCAACCTTTAAGCCGGCATTTGATAGAGATGAAATATATCTTAGTGGTAAAAGTTTCTTGAAATTCATATCTATTAGCACATCAAAACGCTTGCTAACGAAGGTACTGGTATCAGAAGATACAGGATGGTAGAAAATGTTTAATTCTTCTTTTTTTATTATTGAAAGATACCTGACTGCTGTAAGCTGGTTTGGCAGGTTATTTCCCGGAAAATACCCCATTATCTTGACATCAGTTTTATTTTCGTGCATTTTTTGACAAAACCTTGATAAACATGCAAAGTCCTCAATCTTTGAAGCATCCCAAACAATCCCGATGTTTTTTACTTCATCTATTCCGGAATAATGAATCTTTCTTTTATTTACAGCTGCTTTATTTTTCAGGATGATATTTCCTATTTTCAGCCTGATATTTTTTAATAATTCCATATTACAAACCTAATAGTTTTTTGTTAAAATGTACAGGGGAGGATTGTTATTCTTTACCAATTATTTTTAGGAATTCTGATTCGCTTATCATTGGAACTCCAAGCGAATCAGCTTTCTCTTTTTTCGACTGGCCCATATTCTCTCCGGCAATAATAAATGAAGTATTTCCTGAAACAGAAGCAGAATTTTTTCCTCCGTTTCTTTCAATCATATCTTTGTATTCATCACGGCTGTGTTCCAAAAAGACTCCGGATATTACTATTGTTTTACCCTGAAGGGAATTGCCTGATGGAGCGCTTTCGCTTCCGCTACTGAAGCTTATGCCGGCTGATTTGAGCCGTTTAATCATTTCAAGATTGTCCTCGTCAGAGAAATATGCTACGATACTCGCAGCAATTTTAGGTCCGATTTCATAAACGTTTGTTAATTGCTCAACGTCAGCATTTATCAGATCATCAATGGTTTTGAATCTCGAAGCGATTGTTTTTGCAACGGTTTCCCCAACATGTCTTATTCCCAGAGCAAATAATACCCTGTGATAAGGAGTATCAATTGATTTTTTGATACTGCTAATAATATTGGTAGCAGACTTTTCACCCATACGCTCAAGCGGAATGAGTTGATCCATCCGAAGGTCATATAAGTCAGATATGTTTTTAATTAGTTTCTTATTAAATAGCAGATCTACGGTTTCTTCTCCCAATCCGTCGATATCCATTGCCTTCCTGCTTATAAAATGTTCAATTCTGCCTTTGATCTGCGGAGGACAATGAAGGTAGTTCGGACAAAAATGATTTGCTTCCCCATCATTTTTCATTAGAGCAGATCCGCATTCAGGGCAGTTTGTAATAAAGACAATTTTTTTACTGTTTTCATTTCTGGAGGAATGATCAACCCCAACAATTTTTGGAATTATTTCACCTCCTTTCTCAACATATACCATATCATCAGTATGAAGATCAAGAAGGGCAATCTGATCTGCATTATGAAGAGTAGCACGCTTAACGGTAGATCCGGAGAGCAATACGGGTTCAAGGTTTGCAACCGGTGTCACAGCACCAGTCCTGCCAATCTGGAATGTTACAGATAACAACCTCGTAGAGGCTTCTTCAGCTTTATATTTATAAGCAATTGCCCAGCGTGGTGATTTGGCCGTAAAACCAAGCTCTTTCTGCAGGCTCAGAGAATTGACTTTAATTACTACCCCGTCTGTATCGTATGGAAGGTTCTTTCGTTCTGTTTCCCAGTATGAAATAAATTGAATTACCTCATCAATATTCCGACATAACCTGATACTTTCTGCCACATTGAAACCCCATCGTGCAGCCTCTTTGAGATTATCAAAATGGTTATCGTACGGAAGCTTTTCAGCAAGAAGGAAATAGACCATACAATCCAGAGATCTTGATGCCACTATTCTTGGATCAAGCAGCTTAAGTGTCCCGGCAGCAGAGTTCCTGGGGTTGGCAAATGGAACTAAACCATTTTTTAATCTCTCTTCATTCAGCTTGTTGAAGACAGCACGGGGCATGAGTATCTCTCCCCTGATCACAAATTCTGCAGGTATGTCTTTACCGCTGATTTTTAAAGGTACAGTTTTTATTGTTTTTACATTTGATGTAACATCATCGCCTTTGTTCCCGTCACCTCGTGTAACTGCTCTGAAAAGAACACCGTTCTTATAAGTGATGCTTATTGATGCTCCATCAAACTTCGATTCACACACATAATCAATTGGTTGTGAGATTGTTTTACGCACCCTGTTGTCGAACTCCCTGATTTCATCTTCGTTGTATGTGTTTCCGAGAGACAGCATGGGGTAGGTATGTTCAACCTGTTTAAACTCTTTTGTCAGGTCGCTTCCGACACGTCGGGTAGGAGAGTCATCACTTGCAAATTCAGGGAATTTTTTTTCCAGAGTATCTAGTTCATTTAAGAGAATGTCGTAATCAAAATCAGAAATTACAGGTTGATTTAAAACATAGTATCTGTTGTTATGTTCTTCAATTTGGACACGGAGAACATCTATCCTTGCTTTAACTTCCGACTGTTTCATCTGATAAATTTCAGTTCCAGACCCCGTCAATTTTATTTCCGCATTTATTGCATTTTCCACCTGAAATTGTGTTGGCTGATATCCTGTAGCCCTCTCTGACTACCAGCGTGGAATTACATGAAGGGCATTTTGTATCCGAAATTTCATTTCCGGGGGAATTTCCGGTATAAACATATTTTAAACCTTCTTCAGTAGCAATATTATAAGCGTTTTTAAGTAATTCAACAGGCGTAGGGGGCAATTGTTCAAGTTTATGCATAGGGTAGAATCTGCTGAAATGCAATGGTGTTTTTTTAAACCCATTATCAGCCAGCCATTTGCACATATTTCTGATATCATCCTGATTATCAGTCCAGTCAGGGACAATCAGATTAGTAATTTCAAGCCAAACGCCCATATCTTTAATCACTTTAAGTGAATCGAGCACAGGCTGTAACTTTCCTCCGGTCAGCTTTAGGTAGGAACTTTCACTGAAGGCCTTGAGATCAATATTGGCTGCATCAATAACACTGCAAATCTTTTTAAGAGGTTCAGTGTTTATATAACCATTTGATTTGAAGATGTTTTTAATGCCGGCATTCCTGGCAAGAGTAGCGGTTTCAAAAACATATTCATAAAAAGTGATAGGTTCAGAGTATGTATATGCTATTGATTTACAGCTGTTTTTAATACATTCTTCAATTACTCTTTCAGGCATCAGATCAAAGTTACGTGTTTTGTCCGGACTTGTCTGAGATATTGTCCAGTTCTGACAATTCAGACATACCAGATTACATCCTGCAGTTGCAATGGAAAATGCTTTTGATCCCGGCAAAAAATGATAAAGAGGTTTTTTTTCAACCGGATCAACATTTACAGTACAAGGGTTTCCAAATGCCAGGGTATATAACTTTGAATCATTAACTTTCCGGTTGTTGCATTTGCTCAGTTCTCCTTCCTTGAGAACGCATTCATTTGGACAAATCCTGCACATAATTCCGCGTGCAGTCTCTTCCTGAAACATTGCAATTTTTTTATAAATTACCTGTTCCGGAGATGACTTTTCTGAAAAAACTGCCCGGCAGGGAAAACACATCAATCCGGCTGATAATGTCAACGATTTTTTCAGAAAATCACGTTTGCTGAGATCATATTTATTTTTATGCATTTTATTCCTGATAATTATTTTTCCAAAGCGACAATATCCTGTAACCATACAAATATACAATTTTCTAAAAGTACATTAAGTGAGATAGCTGATCAACCAGACTTTTAAAAATCCATTTTCCTTTACGCTTAACAGCTTTTGATGAAGAATAAACCAGACCAATCACTTTCTGAAAACGAAAAAAAAGTTGTATTTCACGCAGCAGAAGAAAAAAACTTAAGTCTGTTTAGTAAATACAATATAACTCTGTAACGATATAACTATTGTCCGATTCACAGAATATAAAAGATGAAAAGAAACCAGATTATTCTCACTTTCAGTCGGTTTTCCCGGAACAAAATGTCTTCAATCATAAAACTTATAAGTTTATCCATCGGGATGGTTTGCTTTTCCCTGATAGCTGTTTATGTTTATTACGAACTAAGTTTTGACCACTTCAATAAACATGCGGATGAAATTGCCCGGGTCACTATGGAATATTCTGTAAATGGAACCCGTAATCAATGGGCAGTAACCGGGACCAAGGCAGGGCCACAACTGCAGCGTACTTTTCCTTCTGTGAAATCTTACGTCAGGATGATAAGAAATTCGAAAGTGGTTAAAAATAAGAACATTATCTATAACGAGAATAATTTTCTGTTTGTCGATTCAGGCTTCCTGAAAATATTTACTTTCCCTATTATTGAAGGGACAGTTACAAATGCTCTGGATGGGCCTGGCAAGATAGTACTGACACGATCTATGGCAAAAAAGTATTTTGGGAATGATGATGCGTTTGGAAAAAACCTTATTATTGACAGCAATCAGAATTATACTATTACCGGCATTATTGATGATGTTCCTGATAATTCACAGATAAAATTTGATTTTCTGGCATCATTTGTCAATCTGGATGTTTCGAAAACCGAAGAATGGTTTGCCTCTAATTATTTTACTTTTCTTTTATTGGAAAAAGGTACCAATATCGCAGATCTTAATAATAAGATTGATAGTTATATGAAGGAAGTCAGTCGTAAAGAGAAAGATTTATCCGGAATTGATTATTTTACTCTGCATCTTGAACCGTTAACACGTATCCACCTGCATTCAAATCTGGACAGCCTTGTTCCAAATACGCCGTTTGTGTATATATATGTTCTTATCATTATTGCGATACTCATTCTTATGATCGCCTGTATTAATTATTCAAACATTACAATCGCGCAGGTCTCAGGAAAAAGGACAGAAATCGGAATCAGAAAATTGTTGGGAGCCGGGAAAACCCAATTATTTCTGCAATTTGTCGGAGAAGCCGGAATTCTTATAGTAATCGCTTCAATACTTTCAATTATTGGAGCCATGGTCCTGCTACCTTATTTCAGCATTCTTACAGGAAGAGTTTTAACCTGCTCTTTACTTTTTCAACCTGTAATAATTGGGACAATAATTCTTTTATGTGTAATGGTAAGTTTAATAGCAGGAGCATATCCTGCCATGATCATTTCAGGCCAAACTCTGAATAATATTCTGAAACCCGGGTCTCTTTTAGGTGTATCAGGAGGGAAATTCAGAAAGTCTCTTATAATATTCCAATTCGTGATATCAATAGTGCTGATTATTACCACTATTATCATCCAACAACAAAGATCTTTTATACAACATATAAATCTCGGGTATGACAAAACAAAAGTGATTTTTCTTCCGATTGGGGCACATGATTGGCCAGGGTATTATGACCTTAAAACTGAATTAAAACAAGACCCGTTTGTTAAGGAAGTCAGCGCCGGTAATACAACGCCTGTAAATATCATATGGACAAGTGTCATGGGTGCGGCCACTGAAACCGGTAAAAAACAATTTAACGCAAAAGCAATACCTGTGGACCTTGATTTCCTTCAAACGTTGGGAATTAAGATAATTGCAGGCTCTGACTTTACTGAATCTGACCTTCAACAGGTGAAAGCTTTGAAAAATACCGATGGTTTTAAATATAGCCTGATCTTAAATGAGACTGCTGTAAAAGAAATCGGATGGACACCGGAAGAAAGTATTGGTCGCCAGGTGGATGTAGGGTTTACAGGAACCGTAAAAGCAGTCATTAAAGATTTTCATTTAGCTTCATTGCATGAACCTGTTATGCCCCTGGTTATTTTTCTCTTAGACGAATATCAGAAGGTCATACTGATAAAAATTAATGGCAATGATGTATCTTCTGCCTTATCATCCATTAAAAAAATTTGGAATGGACGGATGATGGACAGACCTTTTGAGTATCATTTTCTGGATGAGGAATATGATAGGCTGTACAAAAACGAACAGAATACCGCGCGTATATTCAGTACCTTTTCAGCGATAACGATCCTGCTTGCGTGTCTTGGATTATTTGGTATCGTAGCTATAATGACAGTTCAACGTACAAAAGAAATCGGTATCAGAAAAATAATGGGTGCAACAGTAGTGAATATAATTATGCACCTTTTTGCAGATTATCTCAAACCGGTATTTATAGCATTTATAATTTCGGTTCCATTGGCTTTTTATTTTGCAAATAAATGGCTTCTCGGTTTTGCATACCATATTGCAATTCCGGTCTGGGCATTTATCATCAGCGGAATATTCTGTATAGCTATTTCAGTGGCAACCATTAGCATCCAGTCTTTGAAAGCAGCTCTTTCAAATCCTGTTGATTCACTAAGAAACGAATAAAACATTTACGCAAAAGGCTGGATAATCATCAGATCGAAATAGTTTGTTTCATGTATAGCTTTTTGCTGATTGTTTTATTTTAATCTGCATTTATTTTGACTTGAGTCCTGTATTGCTGATTGTCATAATAAGAATTCCTATAAAAACCAGGGCTGATAGTAAAAAGATAGAAATTCTGATTCCAAATGCCGGAATAATAATGCCTGAGATAAATATAAAACCGAATGCTGACCCTGCAAGATCGGCGCTGTAAACAGCTGGAGATGAAGGCATTTCTTTTTTATTAACTTTAAAAGTCAGTTCATTAAAAACCTGTCCGGTTATAAATGCAGGTAAAAAACCTGAAAAGATTATTAACATAACCTGGAGAAAACCACCCTTCAGTTCTATCATGAAATTATAGGTCATCCCAAAAATGAGGTAGAATATCACCAGGAAGATAACTTTGCTTCTCAGTGAAGTATTATTCAGAAAACTATTATTAATTCCTGAGCCGACTGCCAGACCGGTCATTAATCCGGCAATTATCAGTCCGGTCAGCTGGTACATGTTCCCCACCATAATCTGTAGAGTCAGAAGAATGACAATTTCAAACCCTGCAAGGGCTGAAGCACTGAAATACATTATAAGATTTCTTCTTTTTACCATTATTACAGGCAATGCGAATGCGACTATCATCAGAACTATAGCAGGTGTCTTCTCACCAAGGTTTTTGCTGAATTGGTACTGTTGGGCATGGAAGCATGCAATTGGTAAAGCAGTTCTGTTCTGTTTAACACTGCGGTCAATAAGTGCCATGACTTCATCTGACTTCCTTGCTATGAGATCATCTTCAAGAAAGTCAGAGCTCACATAAATATTTTTGATATGTTTTTTATCGGCCATCTGGCAGAACGAAAGTGATATTGCTTTTTCGGATGCAATAAAATAGAGCTTATTGCCGACGACCGGTTTTACATTGCTGAAAATGGCTGCCAGGCTGTTAAAAACTGATGAATACAGATTTAATGATTCTTTATTAAAGTAATCGTCACCGGGTCCTGGTGAGCACATAAAAATACCATCAGGTTTAAGCTTTTTCTTTACATCCTTAAAGAACTCAGTGGTATAGTACCTGTTTAGAAGTAATGTCGAGGGTGGGGGAACAAGCATAATTATAACATCAACCTGTTCATTGGAATTACTTATATATCTGTATGCATCTTTATTCACAATAACCGCTTTTCCACGAAACTTATCGACAACAGACTTTTCATAATTTACAAGTTCAGGATCTCTTTCTATATATATTATGCTGCTGACAGGATATTTCAGGATCTCCGGAATATGCGACTGAGGCGACCCGGATATCATAATTACTTTTTCGGGAGAATCACTCTGAAGCATTGCGTAATGAATGTCCTCTTCTCTTTCGGTTGCATCATCATTATATGTCAGGAGTCTCTGATTATAATAAAGGCTTTCTTCTCCTTTATATTCCCCCTTTGTAAGGTTGCCATAGGGGGTGTCTTTTGTCCCGGTAACTTTAATACCCGGAAGTAAAATCTGTCTGAATAACAAATCGGGATTTAATAATATAACAGATGCCCCAAGAATAAGTGCTAATAAAATGCCGGATATCTTCAATTTCATACTTTTGAGATACCAGAAAATTAAAGTATAACAGATTGATAATAAAATTATTAACATTAGCAGTTTGTATGTACTAAGAACCCCGGCAGATAAAACAGCAATAAAAATACCCGCGAGGATTCCTCCGGCGGTTTCGATCGAAAATGACTTTCCGGGAACAAACTTATTTTCCGAGCCTGCCACAGCAATCAATTTGATGAATGTAAATCCTGAAACCAGGCAGAAAGGTATCAGAACGAGGAATGTGTATATTATCGCAGCCAGAAACGAAGGAGTTTCACCCGGATTTAGGTATAGGCGTGACAGAAAGAGCATTAAGACCAGGGAAATTACAGGGGCGATAGAAAAATACAGATTAATTTTTTTAATGTCATTCAGTTCTGATTTTCCTGCTATGGAGGCTCCGATTGCTGAGCCAATAAGCCATGATCCTAAAAATGAACCTGTTATAAGCTCATAACCTCCTGTAACATTCATTATCTCTCTCATGAGTAATAGTTGGATTGAAGAGCTTACAAATCCGATGATAAAGAGATTGTTTTTTATTGCTGAAGATGGAAATTTTTGCGACTTTGGTTTATCAATACGTCCGGTTGATTTAGAAAACAGCTTAAGGTAGTAGTTCAGATGCCAGATGAAATGAAATAACCCGGTAATTGCCAATCCAATTCCAAACTCGACATGCCATTTTAACACAGTCTTTATGAAAGGAATGTTCCATTTGTAGTTAATCTGGAGGGCAAGAAAAATACCGGCTATGGCTGTAATAAGAAAGGCAGCAGCAAGAAGTGCGTTCCAGAATCTCCTGTGAAACTGAATAGAATAGTAACCTATTCGGTATAGACTGTAACTGATTAGATATAATAGTATTGCAGTGAAACCAGTGCTGATAACATGGTACATAATTCTAAGTGCCTAAAGTGTCTAAAGTGTCATATGTGCCTAGAGTGACTGGAGTGATTTTATTGACTAAAAAAGCTCACAACGGTTATCATTGAGGTCCATCAAGTTAATATTTAAAGCAATTTCCACTTCCTTGTCTCTTAATCTCTTGGTCTCCCAGTCGCCCAATTTTTGAGTCACTTATTTTCTTCGAGAACGACCCCTTCATATATAGAAAGCTCCGCATCTTTCCATCCATCCCATCCTAATCCCGCTTTATCCCTGGAAGTAAATCCAAGAAACTCCTCAACAGTCCATCCGTTTTCAGTTGCAACCTGCGGAAGCATTGTGCCTGATCTGTTATCCTTTTTGATATAAATCCCATGCTTGCCTAAGACAATTTCATTGATGTTTTTGATCCTTTTCAATGGTCCGATAACAGTTATCTCAATATCGGTATTCTTATATTCATTTTTCGTAATCGGGGAAAAACGGGGATCTTCAAATGCAGAGGAAATTGCCGATTCCTGAACAACCCTAAATAGCGGTTCGGATGAAATGAACCTGCCTATACAGCCTCTTAAAGCGCCGTTAATCTTCAATGTAACAAATGCACCCATCGGTTTTTTAAGGTTCTCCGGGATTGAATTTTCATCTATTACGAACTTGCCCTTATGATCCAACATCGATTGGATGCTGCCTTTAGCAATAGCAAAAAGCTGTTTTTTCTCTTCAGCTGTGATAGTAAAACTACTTTCAGATCCGCCAGTGTGTTTGCCATTTATCTTTTTATCAATCATTACCAGGGCATTATATCCCACTACTTCAGCTTTTCCGCCAACCTTGGAATCTCCTGAATTTGCATAATCAATAAGTTTAATTTCAAGGTTATGATCTCCTTCGGCGAGATAAAGCAGAGTAAGACCTGAAGTCCATCCACACATGCTTGTAACGAGACCCGGAATTTGTTTTGCGGAATTATCGCTCAGAGTCTTTAAAAATGTCTTTGGATCTCCTGATATAATGCTAAGTGCAGTCAATTTGTCGTTTTCATTCGCATCTTTATAAGACGGATAATGTGAGAAGTCACTGCTTATCACAAAGAGATTTTCCGGAGTGAACCATGGCCTGAGAGCTTCGGCAACCTTCTTCACTGTGTTTTCATCATCTGTACCGATGATAACGGGTACAATAGTGGGAATAACCTTAAAATAGTATTGAATAAAAGGCAATTGATTTTCAATACTATGTTCCTGTATATGAGCAGATATTGGAAATTTAAAAACTTTATTGTCATTAATTAGCTTGTTGGCAATTTCCTTGTTTACCGGAACTTTTCCTAAGGGAGTAATGTAATCGCCGCAGTTATACACTGAAGCGCCGTTAAAATACATAACATGACTTGACCCGATAATAAAAATATTTTTAAAAACAGCATCTTTAGGTATTGCTGAGAATGCTGACGCAGCAACTTTACCAGAATACTGATAGCCTGCATGCGGACTGATTATTGCTCTTACATTCAAGTTGGCAGGTGATTTTTTGCAGTCTCCGAAGAGCTGCGACAGAGTCATTTCGAGTGTATCTTTATCCCCCGGATAAAATTTGCCTGCTGCAACCGGCTGTCTGTCAGTTGTAATATTTTGGGAAAATGTTTCCATGATAATAAATATTGAAAGCAAAACAATGAATATTGCTCGCATAGCTTTTTCAATTAATTGGCGAAATAAAGTTATGCCAAAAAATTGAACAAATAAGATGTTATGAATAAAAGTTAGGTGGAAAAATTAAATCAGAACCATCGACTCTTTGAGTATTTCACCTCTGTCATCAGTACCGTAAATTTTTATGCCGAGACTAACTGTAGGCACACCAATCATATGGATAATAGGATGGAGTTCATCTTTCAGATCTTCAGCTTCCATATTATCATAATCTTCAATATTGAAGTACAGGTGAATCATAAGCGTATACTCGCTATCCTTTATTGAGCCAAGTGTCTGAACAATTTTTGCAAGCCAGATTGCTGAAGCTGTATTGAAGTATTCAAGATTAAGGCGGAGGTTTGTGGTGGGCCTGGGATTCTTAACATATTCAGTTACCCATTTAAGAACGGCTTCATAGATAATTGCAGCATTCTCCGGGATTGATTTTCCTGACATGATCAATTCACCTGAAGGATAATTTAAATCAACTTGTGGTGTCTTGGCTGTCGGTTCGATAAATAAATTTTTCAATTCCACCTTTTTAATCTATTATTGATTATAAAGTTATAAAAAAAACATACTCAAAAGTAAAATAAGTTTTTAATTAATAAATTTTCTTTATCAAAAAGAAAAGGTCAGTAGTCAAATATTTCATTGGTTTGGCATAAACCCTGTTGTTTCGCTTATACGCTCCGAAACCCTTTTTGGTTGCGTTTTCTGCTAATCAATATATTAAAATGTTATCTTTGCAGCCTGAAATTTGTCAAGGAAAAAATGGAGATTGTTCTAAAAAAAAAGATAAAGGAAGCTGTACAAACTATTTACAATAGCGAAGTAAAAGACGACCTGATTCAGATTCAGGAAACTAGGAAAGACTTCAAGGGAGACCTGACACTGGTTGTTTTTCCTCTCCTTCGTTTCTCTAAAAACACACCGGAAACCACAGGAGATACAATCGGACAATATCTTATAGATCACTTCCCGGCTGTATCAGGATACAATGTTATAAAAGGATTTCTGAACCTTGAAATCTCCGATACGTGGTGGATTGATTATTTTAAAAAACTGACGGTTGAAAAAAATCATCTGGAGAATTGCCACGTTTTAAATCCCGAGACAATTCTTGTTGAATACTCTTCTCCCAATACAAACAAACCCCTGCACCTGGGACATATACGCAATAATCTTTTAGGATTTTCTTTGTACCGCATTTTGGCGGGTTGTGGGCACAGGGTAATCAAAACAAATATTGTCAATGACAGGGGGATACATATCTGCAAATCAATGCTGGCCTGGCAAAAGTTTGGAAACGGGGAATCTCCTGAATCATCCGGTATAAAAGGTGATCACCTGGTTGGGAAATATTATGTTTTATTCGAAAAAGAGTACAAAGCTCAGATTGAGAAGCTGGTTCAAAATGGCATGGATGAGGCTGAAGCCAGAAACGCTGCCCCTCTTATGACAGAATCAAGAGACATGCTCCTGAAATGGGAGAATGGCGACAAGGAGGTAGTCGGATTATGGACGATGATGAACTCATGGGTTTATGCTGGATTTGATGAAACATATAAAAAACTTGGAGTTGATTTTGATAAAATCTACTATGAATCAGATACATACAAGACAGGTAAGGAAATTGTTCTGAAGGCGTTAAATGAAAAGATTCTTTACAGGAATGAGGATAGTTCAATCTGGGCCGATCTCACCTCTGATGGATTGGATCAAAAGTTATTACTCCGTTCTGACGGTACCGCTGTTTATATGACGCAGGATCTTGGCACCGCAGTGGCCCGGCATAATGAATATAAATTTGACAAGAATATTTATGTTGTCGGAAATGAACAAAATTATCATTTCCTGGTGCTTAAAGCTTTGCTTAAAAGACTTGGATATCCTTGGGCTGATGGACTGATGCATTTTTCATACGGGATGGTTGAACTTCCTGAAGGAAAGATGAAATCGCGCGAAGGAACAATAGTCGATGCTGATGATCTCATTAATGAGATGCAAATGACAGCCAGGGACGTATCCTCGGAACTTGGCAAGCTTGGTGATTTTTCAGAAGAAGAAAAAGAGGATATATTCCGGAAGATAGGTTTGGCAGCTCTAAAATATTATATTCTAAAAGTTGATCCGAGGAAAAGCATGACATTCAATCCTGCCGAATCAATTGATTTCAATGGGAACACCGGACCTTTTATTCAATATACCTATACAAGAATAAAATCTGTATTCAGGAAAGCGGAGCGGATGGAGATTAATACTGACAAGATTATTTTTTCAGGAACAAAAGTTGGGCCGAAGGAAATTGAACTTATAAAGCTGTTGTGCAAATTCTCTGAAACGGTTTCAGCTGCAGCAGCAGGCTATAGTCCTGCATTGATTGCTAATTATTGCTATGACCTTGCAAGAGAATATAACCAGTTTTATCACGATTTTTCAATCCTGGGAGAAAGTGATGAAGAAATAAGAAATTTCAGACTGGTTTTGTCAAAGGTCACAAGTGAAATAATATATACAGGCATGTGGCTCTTAGGTATTGAGATGCCTGAAAGGATGTGAGTTACAAAACCCTCCTTTGTGACCCTTGGTGAAACCCTTAGTGTAACTTTATGGTAAAAAAGAAATCCATTAACCACAAAGTATCACAAAGTAAAAACACAAAGGAACACAAAGGAAAAATTTACAATTAAGTTAAAATTATTTATTCAAAGAATTTATGTTTGAAAATTTAAGTGATCGGCTGGAGAAATCCTTTAAACTTCTCAAAGGACAGGGCAGAATAACTGAAATTAATATTGCTGAAACACTTAAGGAAGTCAGGAGGGCCCTTCTTGACGCAGATGTTAACTTTAAAATAGCAAAACAATTTACAGACACTGTCAAGCAAAAAGCAATAGGACAGGAGGTTCTTAATTCAGTTAACCCGTCACAAATGATGGTCAAGATAGTTCACGATGAGCTGGTTGACCTGATGGGCGGAGATAAGACTGAGATTAATATTAAAATCAACCCGTCAATTATACTGATTGCCGGTCTGCAGGGTTCCGGAAAAACAACTTTCAGCGGAAAACTTGCTAAGTGGGTGAAAACCAAACGGGGCAAAAACCCATTGCTCGTTGCATGCGATGTATACAGACCGGCTGCTATAGAGCAATTAAAAATAATCGGGAGCCAGATTGAAGTACCTGTTTATACTGAAGATGGAAATCTGAGTCCGGTGGTTATAGCCCGCAATGCGGTAAAAGAGGCAAAAAAAACAGGGTATGATGTCATAATCATTGATACTGCAGGCCGACTGGCAATTGATGAAGAAATGATGAAAGAGATTGCTTCCGTAAAGGATGCAGTAAATCCTCATGAAATACTTTTCGTTGTTGATTCAATGACCGGTCAGGATGCGGTAAACACTGCCAGGGAATTCAATGACAGGCTCGATTTTGATGGTGTTGTTCTTACAAAACTTGATGGAGATACGAGGGGAGGAGCAGCCCTTTCGATCAAATCTGTCGTGAATAAGCCTATTAAGTTTGTGAGTTCGGGCGAGAAGATGGAGGCTATCGATGTATTCTACCCCGAAAGGATGGCTGACAGAATTCTTGGCATGGGTGACATAGTATCGCTTGTTGAAAAAGCACAGGAACAATATGACTCCGAAGAGGCCAGAAAACTGCAGAAGCGAATATCAAAGGATCAGTTCGATTTTAATGATTTCATCACGCAGATACAGCAGATAAAGAAGATGGGGAACGTAAAGGATCTTATGGCTATGATACCCGGAGTTGGCAAGGCTGTAAAGGATCTGGATATTGATGATAATGCATTCAAAGGTATCGAAGCTATAATAAGAAGTATGACACCTGAAGAGCGCACCAATCCGGTAGTTCTGAATGGAAGCAGGCGGAAGCGAATTGCAGGCGGTAGCGGAACAACCGTACAGGAGGTGAATAAGCTTCTTAAGCAATTCGATGAAACAAAACGGATGATGAAGATGATGACCAAAAGTGGAAATGCAGCAAGACTTATGGGCAGAAAATAACTGATAGTATGTATAAGATAATTGACGGCAGGAAAATAGCATCAGAAATCAAAAAAGAAATTGCTGAAGAAGTCATCAAACTAAAATCAGCAGGGAAAAAGATTCCGCATCTTGCTGCTATTCTGGTTGGCAATAATGGCTCAAGTGAAACCTATGTTGCAAACAAGGTAAAAGATTGTGAACAAGTCGGGTTCAGATCATCTGTAATCAGGTTTTCCGATGAAATTGCAGAAACAGTGTTGCTGAAAAAAATTGAGGAACTTAATAATGATTCTGATGTGGATGGCTTCATAGTACAGTTGCCGTTGCCTTCACATATATCAGAGAATAAAGTTATTGAAGCCATTGACCCGCAGAAGGATGCTGATGGTTTTCACCCTGTAAATATTGGAAAAATGGTAATTGGCCTTTCAGGATATTTGCCCGCCACTCCTTATGGAATCGTTGAACTGATAAGAAGATACAACATTGAAACTTCTGGTAAAAACTGTGTTGTGATTGGAAGAAGCAATATAGTCGGCCGCCCCGTAAGTATTCTGCTTTCTCAGAAAGGAATAGATGCCACTGTTACCGTTATTCATAGCCACACTAAAAACATAAAAGATATTGTTAGTCAGGCTGATATAATAGTTGCTGCAATAGGTTCACCTGGTTTCGTGAAAGGAGAAATGGTCAAAGAAGGTGCGGTTGTGATAGATGTCGGTGCTACTCGTTTAGAAAGCACTGAGACTAAATCGGGGTTCAGACTTGCGGGGGATGTTGATTTTGAGAGTGTGGCTCCCAGGTGCTCTTACATTACTCCGGTACCGGGTGGCGTCGGACCGATGACACGGGTATCATTGCTACGCAATACTCTTATGGCTGCTAAGAAAAAATGAACTTAATATTACCCGGGGCTGAAATTATTTTGAAGAAAAGGTAACTCCGGTGAAATAGAGGTCGAATCCTCCTTTCCCCCCGGGTCTGTTTGAAGAAAACATTAGAAATTTATTTGTGAAATTCCGATCATAGCCTAAGACCGGCCTGTATTCATCAAAGGAGGTATTTATTCGGGGACCGAGGTTTACAGGAGAGTTCCATTTCCCATCTTTTAGGATCGAATAATATAGGTCATATCCACCAAGTCCGCCAGGCCGGTTAGAAGTAAAAACCATTATCTGTTTATAAATGAACGGACATTTATCGTCGTATGCACTGTTAATGCTGTCAACCCTGGCAGGCTGGGCGTAATCAAGGTTAAACCACGATGTCAAGTCCATATCGGCTGATTTGGTGAGGTAAAAAATATCAAAGTTTCCATCCTTGTTTGAAGAAAAATATGCAGTATCCTGATCAAAATTGAAACAGATATAGGCATCATCAAAACTTGTATTCATGAGCTTAATCGGGTAAGGACCTGATACATCCGGGAGAAAAGAGCCGGATACCGGCTGATTTTTAAGATAGAAAAAATCAAGGTTCCCTGATGAGTTCACAGAAGAAAGTAAAAGATATTCAAAACCGTCGACAGTACTGAACAGCCTGTACGGGCCGAAATCATTTCCGGGTGTTATCGCTTTTCCTATCAGTTTATCGAGGAATACATCGGTTGTCATTTTAGATCCAAATCCGAAAACGCCGGTTGTCTGATCAAAATTATATGAAACACTAGCCTGTTCCAGATCAAATTGTCCGCCGGAACTTTTTCTGTTGCTTGAAAATATTATTGGCAAGGTCTGACCAACCTGGTATAATGCAGTATTATAATCGTCATAAGGAGAATTTATATCCGATATATTGATAATTGTATCGGGGAAAGTACCCAACGGATATTTTATCGGATTTTCAGTCTTTTTACAATCGGCAAAACAAATTGAAACAAGCAATACAATAAGCGATATGCCTGGCAAATTGATATAATCTGATTTGTTCATGCCGATCTGTTTTAAGGAACGTATCAATACAAATATATTAATATAAAATGAAAAACCGGGAGGTCGCCCGGTTCTTCGAAGGTAGAATTTAGGTTAATTCTAGGGTAAATAGGGTATGATTTATTAAAATATATCTGTTTTACAAGTATAGATGACAATTTAGTCTCACAGGTTGCGTCAGCTGATTAAAAAAAATGCCAATAAATTCATTTTAATTATACTTACCTGTTTATCAAATGGTTAAAAAAATGTTAAAATGTTGATAATTGATTATCCACGTAACATCCTTATTATAAAATAGTATTAATTTTGTAAACATATTTTTGTGAGCCATGGAAGAAGATAAGTATGGGTTTTCCTATGAGGAAGAGGTGAAGCATGCAGTACAGAAGTTTGAGAAAATGAAAAAAAATAATGAAAATTATTTTTTTGATGTTATTGAATTTGAGACAATTATAGATTATTATATTGAGAGCAATAACTCAATAAAAGCATTTGAAGCTGCAGTACTTGCTAGCGAACAACATCCAAATTCAGTTTCAATCCAATTGAGAAAAGCCAGAGTCCTTCTCGATAAAGGAAGAGCTGTCGAAGCTCTCAGGCTGCTCAAAAGACTGGAAAGCATTGAGCCGGGAAATCATGAAATTTATATAGCAAAAGGCACTGCTTATGGCATGCTTGGTGATATTCAGGGGGCAAAAAAGATGTTTGACTACTCTCTTACGCTTGATACTGAAGATGTTGAAAACATACTTTTTGCTATAACTTCAGTCTTGCAAAACCTTAACTATTATGAGCATTTGATTCCTTACATGGAGAAGCTCATTGAAATGGAACCTGAATTCAAAGCTCATCTTTATGATATAGCATATGCTTACGAAAAGATAGAGGATTATGAAAACAGCATACACTACTATCTTAAGTATCTCGATGAAGAACCTTTCTCGGACAGCGCCTGGTATAATCTTGGGATAATTTATAATAAACTGGAATCGTACGACAAAGCGATGGAGGCTTATGATTATGCTCTTGCAATTAATTCCCAGAATACATTCGCAATTTTTAACAAAGGAAATATTCTTAGTAACCTCGAAAGGTATCCCGATGCAATTCCTGTATATCATGAATATCTTGAAAATGAGCCCGACAGCTTTGAAGCAATGACATACCTGGCAGAATGTTACGAAAAGGTAGGTGAGGTAATCATGGCACGGAAATATTACCAGGAAGCAATAGAACTTGCACCCGAATTTGCCGATCCATGGTTTGGTCTGGGAGTAATTGCACTTAATACCGGAAATACTGACGACAGCCTGATTTTTTTCAGGAAAGCAGTGCGCCTCGATGATGAAAATCCTGAAATTTGGTACCTGTTGGGTAAAGCTCATTATTCCAAAGGGGAGAAAAAGGCTGCTTTAAGATGTTTCAGGGAGGCTCTTAAACTCGATTCCTATTATGATGAAGTTTGGGCGGATCTGGGGATAATTATTCTTAAAGATGGTCTTGCGGCTAAAGCCCTGCCATACCTTGAACACGCCTACAAAGTTACCGGCGATGTACCTGGCATCAACTATTTGCTGGCGTCATTCAACCTACATTCAGGCAATAATGAAAAGGCCTACAAACACCTTTCACTTGCAATAAATCTTGATAAAGATCTCTTTTCAGATTTCGAAGATATTTTTCCGCCTGAAATTTTTACCAGAAAGATTAAAAAACTTCTCCAGAGCAACAATCTTATTTGAACCTAATCTTAAAATAGCATAATTATGATGACCCTGCTACCTTTTTTGCCTGAAAGGCCGATAAAACCGCGAAATTCAGGTATCACAATGGTAATGGATAAAGGACTAAGTATCAGGGAAGCAGAAGACTTCATGTCAGTTGGCAGCGGGTATACCGATTATGTGAAGCTTGGTTTCGGCACTTCTCTGATTACTCCTGGATTTGAAAAGAAAATTGCACTTTATAAGAAATCCGGCGCGATCCCGTATTTTGGAGGCACTCTGTTCGAAGCATTCATTATCAGGAATATGTTCCAGGAATTCATCGACTTTATTGATAAATACGAAATAGAAGTGGTCGAAGTATCTGACGGATCTTACGACTTTGAACATAAAAGGAAACTTGAGTATATAAGCAGGCTCGCCGAGAGAGGAACTGTTATCTCAGAAGTTGGTTCGAAGAAGAAAGATGTTATTTATACTCCTGAGGAATGGGTCGCTATGATGAAAACGGAACTGAATGCAGGATCTGTTAAAGTTATTGCTGAAGCCAGGGAATCAGGCACAACCGGAATTTATAATGAAGACGGATCGATAAATAATAGTATAATCTGTGGAATTGCTGAACATGTTAAACTTGAAAATGTGATTTGGGAGGCTCCATTAAAATCACAACAGGCCTGGTTTATAAAAAATTTCGGAGCAAATGTCAACCTGGGAAATATAGCGCCTAATGAGATAATTCCACTGGAATCACTGCGTCTGGGACTTCGCGGAGACACATTTTTTCAGTTTCTTCCCGAGGAACTGAAACAGTAAATGAATTTGTGATTGTAGTTAGCTTCGCAAAATCAATTAACTCTGCATAAATGAGAAAATTCGGTCTCATTGGATATCCTCTCGGACATTCTTTCTCGAAAAAGTACTTTACTGAAAAGTTCTTAAATGAAAACATTACAGATTGTTCGTACGAGAACTTTCCATTAATTAACCTTGACGAATTTCCTGAGTTAATTGCGTCTGATTATGAATTGTGTGGATTGAATATTACCATACCCTATAAGTCAGAAATAATAAGGTTTTTGGACTTTATTAAACCTGAAGCAAAAGAGATCGGAGCCGTAAATGTGATAAAGATTAATAGATCCGCAGGTAAGATAAAACTGAGTGGTTATAACAGTGATGTGACCGGCATAAGGGATACTCTGTTTCCGTTTATCAATTCTACTGTATCAAATGCACTTGTTCTTGGAACAGGAGGGAGTTCCAGGGCAGTTTGCCACGTTCTGAATAAATTTGGATTAAAGGTGAGCCTGGTTTCACGGGATAAAAGAACCGACGTGCTGAATTATTCTGATATTGATTCACGAATAATTGACAGAATTCAGCTTATTGTAAATACTACCCCTCTGGGAATGTTTCCTGATGTTGAAAGCAAACCCGAAATAGACTACAAAAGTCTTACCAGGAAGCATATTTTATTTGATCTTGTTTACAATCCGGAGCTTACATCTTTTTTGAAAGAAGGAGCGAAGAAGGGATGCCAGATAATCAGCGGAATCAAAATGCTTCATTCCCAGGCAGAGAAGGCCTGGGAAATATGGAACACATCTGACCGGTAATTACGAATATTTTCAGAAGGGTTCCTTTGAATGTCTGGCGGAAAGGGCATAATAATAAAACGCAAAATATAGTAACGAAAGGCTAAACAGGCAAAAGAGAGCTTCAAAATTGTTAATCAGCAGCAGGTTTGTTTACATTTTTTCTCCTAATCCAATACCTTGGATCACACTCAATGCATTCCTGTTTCCAATAACCGGGCGTTACAAATGATCCCTCCCTTGTTTTTAACTGCCTTTCATAAATTGCGAAGACCGGATTAAAGATAAGGTCAGTGACACCAATTGTATATTTTGACTCTTCACCCGGAACCTCTGATGATTCCTTCATCTCTTTTACTTCCAGGTTGTTGAAACTCAGGAGATCACTCAGAAAAGCACTACGCTCAAGATTGGCACCGGTCTCAACAATAGTACAGCGGATGCCATCGATTTCTCCTATAATATGTTTTGCATTATTTATCGCCATGGCTTTTAATCTTTAAAATTTATCCCGATATTTTATAGTCTTGCAGTCTAGCAGTCTTACGGTCTTGCATGTCCCCTAATTCACAGTCCAGATCTCATGCCTCTTTGTTCTGCGCCCTGAGCCCCGTGCTTTATACTCCGAAACTTAAATTTCTTATTGCCTCAAAAATTATGCTGGCAAAACCGTTAATTACAATACCTGCTACACAAATTCCCAATGCGAAACGTGTTGGAAAATCACTTCTGAATTTTTCTATTGGATTTTCACTTTTTACAATGAACATTGCCTTTACTACTAGGAGATAATAAAACAGGGAAATAATTGTATTGAGAACTGCTATTAAAACAAGCAGGTAATACCCTTTCTGAGCCGCTGCAGTAAATAGGAAGAATTTTCCAAAAAATCCGGCAACAGGAGGGATCCCCGCCAATGAAAACAATGCAAGGGTCATAATAAGGCTGAGTTTCGGGTTTGTATGATAGAGTCCGTTATAGTCATCAATGTTTTCCTTTCCGGTAGCATTGCTTATTGCTGCAACAACACCGAAAGCACCAAGATTTGAAAAAATGTAAACCAGGATATAATATATTACAGAGGTCATTCCAAGCTGATTTCCGCCAATAAGTCCTAACAGGATATAACCTGCCTGGGAAATAGATGAAAATGCAAGGAACCGTTTTAAGTTTTGCTGACGTATGGCAAAAAGATTACCTATTGTCATTGTCAGGATTGAGGTGACAAAAATAGTTTTCTGCCAGGTAGCCATTATAACAGGAAAAACTGTGAATAGGATTATGATTAATATAAACAGTGCTGCACCTTTTGAAATAACTGAAAGATATGACGTTATATTAACGGGAGAACCTTCATATACATCGGCAGTCCAGAGATGGAAAGGAACAATAGAAATTTTGAAAGCCATTCCTGAGAAAAAGAAGATGAATCCCAATATCTGAAGACTATTATTTCCAAACTGTTTAGCCACTTCGCCGAAATACATAGAACCTGTAGTTCCGTATATCATAGATAATCCGTACAACAGTATTCCTGATGATAATGCAGATGACAAAATGAGTTTAATGCCAGCTTCGGCAGATTTATTCCTGTAACGATCATAAGCTGCCAGGGCTGCTATCGGAATGGTAGCCAGTTCTATTCCGATGTAGAAAATCAGAAAATGACCTGCAGAAATCATGAAATTCATTCCGATAAGAGTGGATATGATCAATAGAAAGTACTCATTTATTTTCCCGGAATTTTCTTCTTTTTTAAGCCATGTGACCGACTGTATTAACACCAGCAACACTCCGATATTCAGAATATTCTTCATAAGGACCCTTGTTCCGGAAGAGATATACATGCCTCCAAAAAGCGATCCTTCAGTAGAAGGAAGAAATCCTATGATTGTTATTACTGCGAAAAGTAATACTGAAAAAAGAATTATACTTTTCTTCTTATCAGGATCCCAGAATATTTCGGCGATCAACACTGAAAGAGCTGCAACAATAAGCAGCATTTCATGACGCATTATTAAAAAATTACCTAAGCTCATATCATAATTTTATGCAAAGCGTTTATAAATAGCCAAATCAAAACGGGTTAAGCGCTAAAATCTTCTCGATAATAGGATGCAGGCTGGCTCCAATCATGGTTGAAAGCCAGAATGGTGCCAATCCAATTGCAGCAACAGACCCTATAAGTGTAACAACTGAAATCTTTTCGAACCATTTTGCATCAGGCAGATGTTCAAAATGCTCATTTGTAGTTGGGCCAAGTAACAAAATTGCAATCACTCTCAGGATATACACTGCGGTAATTACAATGGAGGATACCACAAGTACTGTGACGATCCGGAAGAAGAGCTCAGGATGCTGGAAAGCTCCGACAAAAATTGTCATTTCAGCAACGAAACCACTGAGGCCCGGTAATCCAAGTGAAGCCAGACCAGCAATAACATAACAAACCGAAAGGAATGGAATAATCTTCATCAATCCGCCCATTTCATTTATCATCCTGGTATGAGTGCGCCCATAGAGCATCCCTATCAGAGCAAAGAACAAGGCTGTCATTAAGCCATGCGAGATCATCTGAATTATTGCTCCGTTCATTGCTGTCTGATTCATCATCAGCACGGCAAAAAGCACTAGCCCGCAGTGGCTTACTGAGGAGTATGCATTGATATATTTAAGATCTTTCTGGGCAATTGCTCCAAAAGCTCCATAAACGACACTGATCGAGGTAAGTATAATAAATATCCAGGAAAGTTCATGAGCTGCCTGAGGCATAAGGAAAATAGCTACCCTGAATGCCCCATAACCTCCCAGTTTCATCAGAACGCCTGCATGCAACATAGAAACCGCAGTGGGCGCGGAGGCATGCCCGTCGGGTGACCAGGTATGAAATGGGAACAATGCTCCGAGAACTCCGAATCCTATAAATGTGAGGGGGAAAAATAATCTCTGGGCCGGCAGCGGAATGATAATTTTTGAGATCTCCAGTATGTTGAATGTGAGTCGACTTCTATCAGGAGAGGAATTAAAGTATATTCCAAGCAAGCCAACAAGAAGCAGCGCTGATCCACCCATAAGCATTAGGGTCAGTTTCATTGCTGAATATTCTTTCGGACCGGTGCCCCAAATTCCAATCAACAGATACATTGGTATAACTGCAAGTTCATAAAACAGGAACATGGTAAAGAGATCGATAGAGATAAAAAATCCGAAAACCCCTGTAGCCAACAGAATCAGGGAAACAAAAAATTCTTTCCTGAGAAACTCTACTTCCCACGAAGCAAAGATCCCTGCAAATACTACCAGTGAGGTCAGTGAGATCATTGCGACGGATATGCCGTCGACACCTACAGTATAATGAATATTGAGACTTTTAAACCATAAATGATCTTTAACAAACAACATTTCATCAGTATTCCCCGCATGACGGGCGGAAAGATAGAGGAATACAAGACTGGCCGCCATCAACAATTGCAGCCCCATCCCAAAGGCTGAAACCATGCGAACCTGCTTTGTGTCTTTTAATAGCAGGATTGCAGTGATTGTTAAGACCGGAATTACTACAAACAGAGATAAAATATCCATAATTAAAAGTCTTTTTCTAAATAATCAGTTATTTCCACAGGTAAATAAATAATATTGCCAGCATGATTGCCCCGGTTACAAATACAAAAGCATATTTCTGCAACTGGCCCGATTGATATTCTCTTATCCTGAAGGAGACATTTTGAGTCAGGTTTGCTATACTATTCATTGTGGCATCAACAACATGGCGATCGAACCATGCGACCGGGTCCGATATATATCTGAAGATTATCTTTTTTGTAACAAACAGCCATAGTTCATCCATATAGAACTTATTGTAGGCCCACTTATAGCTAAATTTAAATATTGAGACAAGCCTGTCAGGTATTGCGCTCTCCTTACGGTACATTATGTATGCTATCCCTATCCCGAGAAGTCCGATTATTACTGAAGGGATTGCTATCATCAGTTCAATTTCACTTTCCAGGATTTTGCCATCTGAAGTAACCAGTTTATTAAAGGGAATAAAACCTGAGACTGCTGCTCCAATGGCAAGAATAATTAATGGAATTGTCATTGTTGCAGGAGCTTCATGCGGTTCATGTTGATAATGGGTATCTTTTCCCCAGAAAATACTGAAGTAAAGTCTGAACATGTAAAATGCAGTAATACCTGCAACAGCATATTCAACTGCGAACAGGAATTTATTGCTGTGAAAAGCTGCTGCGAGTATTTCGTCTTTGCTGAAAAAGCCTGAAAAAGGAGGTATTCCGGCAATAGTCAGGCACGCTATTAAAAAGGTAATATGAGTTATGGGCAGATATTTGCGTAGCCCGCCCATGTCGGTCATATAATTACTGTGAACGGCATGAATAATTGCGCCTGCTCCGAGAAATAACAACGCTTTGAACATTGCATGGGTGAAGAGATGGAACATAGATGCCATATATCCCAATCCTTCCTGCCCTCCATAACCTGCAACGCCGAGCGCAAGCATCATATATCCTATCTGCGACATTGTGGAATAGGCCAGGACCCTTTTTATATCCGTTTGAGTACATGCGATGATTGCAGCAAAAAGAGATGAAAATGCTCCGACATAGGCAACCACATTAAGGGCCACTGGTGCTGATAATGCATAAATAGGAAACATTCTGGCGACAAGATACACACCGGCAACAACCATTGTAGCAGCATGGATGAGGGCCGAAACCGGAGTAGGACCCTCCATGGCATCTGGAAGCCAGATGTGGAACGGGAACATTGCCGATTTTCCCACACCTCCCATAAACACAAAGATCATCGACCAGGTCATTACTGAAAGGCCGAGGAAGCCTATGCCAGTCCCCTGGGTTATAGCTGATCCTGCAGGATCAGTAAGTGAAATAAAATCGAATGTCTTTGTATTAAATGATAAAATAAGAATACCAATCAGAAATCCCAGATCTGCAAAGCGTGTAACGATGAACGCCTTATTTGAGGCTCTTACAGCTGATGGTTTCTGATAATAGAATCCAATAAGCAGGAAAGAAGATACTCCTACAAGTTCCCAAAAGATATACATCTGGAATATATTTGTCGCCAGAACCAATCCCAGCATCGAAAAAGTGAACAAAGAAAGAAAAGAAAAGAAACGTTCGTACCCTTTTTCACCTTTCATGTATCCAAGGCTGTAGATGTGCACCATAAATGAAACTGTAGTTATAACCACCAGCATCATAACCGAAATCGGGTCAAGCAATCCTCCAATATCTATATGCAGCTTATCAGTAAATTGAAGCCATATGAAATTGAAAGCTGTGATTTTCTGAAATGCCCCATCTAACTTTTCACCTGTAAAAAAATAATTATAGGCTGTAATATATGACAGCACTGTAATGATCGCCAGTCCGCACGTTCCCAATATACCTGAGAGCTTCGGAAAATACTTATGACCCGCCAGTCCCAGTAGTATAAACATCAGAAAGGGCAGGAGAAGAATCCAGATTGTATAATTGAAATTTATCATATTGAGAGGTTCCTAAAGTTGCAAAGTTGTTTCGATGTAAAGTTGTAAGTTTTTTAGTTGTTATCTTTTTACTGATCGTCTATCTGTTAGTATTTCATTTCGTCAACGTCTTCCACATTTATCGTTGTGAACCGCCTATAGATATTGATTATTATTGCAATAGCAACTGCAGCCTCCGAAGCAGCGACGGCAATAATAAACAGGCTGAAAAACATGCCTTCAAGCTTATGTGGATACAGATACCTGTTAAAGGCCATGAAATTTATATTCACAGAATTTAAAATCAGTTCCACCGACATTAATATAGTGATCAGGTTCCGTCGTGTAAGGAAGCCATAGACTCCTGTGAAGAACATTACTGTTGCAAGGATTAAGAAGTACTGTACCGGTATTCCTGAGTTCATATTATTCCTGATTTTGTTTTGGTAAATCTATTATTTTTGGGGTTCCTTTCTTTGCGACAACAATAGCCGCAACCATGGCTGCCAGAAGCAATACCGAAATCACTTCGAATGGAAGCACATAACCGTCATAATCGACCGACAAAAGGCTTTTTCCTATCAGTCTCATGTCTACCTCCTTAGCTGCCTCGGTGGTTGCTGCAAATTTATAATCGAGTATTGTTATAATTGAAAGTATAGCTCCTGTGGCGGCGGCTATTGCAGAGAACATATTTTTTTTCCACCCTGAAAATTCGAACTTCTGACTTATATGACTGGTAAGAAGAATTGAAAAGATTATCAGGACAACGATCCCGCCGGCATAAAGTGTAAGCTGGACTGCTGCAAGGAACTGATAGTTCAGCATGAAATATAGTCCTGACGTTGAAACCAGAACAAACAAGAGGAATACTGCAGCTCTGAGTATTTTGCGACTCGTGACTGTCAATATAGAAAAGACAACAATCATCGCCGAAAAAATTATAAACAAAATAGGGGCCATCATCACTCAACTCCTTTCATTAATTGTGAACCTGGTTTATTTAATGTTTTAATAAGAAGCGCCCTGTTAAAGACAGCATGTTCAAATTTCTGGGAAAAGGCAAGAGCATTTGAAGGACATGTCTTAACACATAAGGCACAAAAAGTACACATACTCAACCTGTATATATGTTTGTCGATAGCTCTTTTCTTTTTTCCATCCTCTGTAATAATTGTCTTAGAGATCACTTCAATGGTGCCGTTGGGACAATTCAATTCGCATATGCCGCACCCTGTGCATTTATGCTCATTTTTTTCATTGTGTGGCATAACAACTTCCCCTTTGAAACGTTCGAACATTACAAGGGTTTTCCGGTTAGAAGGATACTTTTGAGTCACGATGGTCCCTGGCCTGAAAAAGTATGACCCGGTAACTTTCATTCCTTTCAGAAGCGACCATACACCTAAAAATATTTCCTTCAGATAATTTATTATGCTTCTCATTCAGAGATAAATATTAATAAATATATACGTTTAAAAATGCCAGCCCATCAGCACTACAAAGGCCATTATCAATACATTAACAAGATTGATTGGCAACAGGTATTTCCATTCCAGGGTAAGCAACTGGTCAATTCTCAATCTTGGAAATGTCCATTTGAACCACATCATCAGGAAGATTACAAAAAATGTCTTGCCTATATACCATATAAAAGGCGGAACAAAATCCATTATATGGTTAAAACCTTCCCAGCTACCAACATGAAATGGCATCCAGCCCCCGAGAAAGACAGTTGCAGCAATTGACGCGACAATAAACATGTTGATATATTCTGCAAGGAAGAAGAAAGCGAATTTTATACCGGAATATTCTGTATGATAGCCTGCAGTCAGTTCTGATTCAGCTTCTGCAAGGTCAAACGGGCCTCTGTTTGTTTCGGCAGTACTTGAAATAAGGAAAATTATGAAAGCTATAAATGCTGGTATGTGACCTTTAAAAATAAACCAGCCATCTCTCTGAGCTTCAACAATTACTGATAATTGCATTGAACCGGCAAGTATAACTACTGTAATCAGGGCCAGGCCAACTGATAATTCATAACTTACGATCTGTGCTCCACTTCGCATTGCTCCGATAAGCGAATATTTATTATTGCTTGACCAGCCGGCCAGAAGCACTCCGATAACTCCCATGGCTGAAACAGCCATAACATACAATACACCTATATTAAGATCAATTGCGTGCAACCCCTTTGCAAAAGGAATGGCTGCTATGGCCATAAACGAAGCAATAATAACAATGAAAGGTGCGAGGTTAAAAAGGAAACCATCGGCATTCTTTATCGGAATAAGCTCTTTGAACAGCAGTTTGAAAAGGTCGGCTATCGTCTGGAAAATCCCGAAAGGGCCTACTCTGTTCGGCCCAAGTCTGTTCTGCATAAAGGCACAAACTTTTCTTTCAGCGTAAACAAGAAACAGTCCGACAAGAGCATAAAACAGAAGGATTAATACCCCAATAATCAACATTTCTGTGATTGTAGCCCAAAAAGATGACATAGAACCATGAAGGCTGGTATCGACCCATTTTGTCAGGGCGGAAAAATCATAAATGACTTTCCACCATGGGACTGAAAGCGAAGGGGAATTATTTACTGTGACAATGTCAGGTAGCATAAATTGATTTTTCATTTACTGTTTTACATTTCTTGTTTTGCGATTATCGTTTTTGTTTCCTCCTTAATTTTTACCCCCTAAATCCCCCCACGGGGGGACTTGTAAAACATCAACCTCCTCATGGGGGGCGGGGGATCTCACCTGTCAATATCCGGAATTATCAAATCCAACGAACCACCAATAGCCACAAGGTCAGCTATTTTAAAACCGCTCGCTATGTGGTTCAGAACCGAAAGATTTGAAAAATTAGGAGATCTGAATTTTACACGGTACGGATTCTTGTTACCGTCGCTGATTATAAATACTCCCAACTCCCCACGTGCAGTTTCAACTCTCTGATAGTATTCACCTTCGGGCAGTTTTATAATTGGCTTCATTTTTACTGCATAAGGTCCTTCAGGAATATTATCTATCAGTTGCTCAATTATTTTCATAGATTCCCACATCTCTTCTATACGGGCAACATATCTGCTGAAAGTATCGCCTTCTGTCAACAGGATCTCCTTGAACTCCACCCTGTCATATGCGCTATATGGTTCATGTTTTCTTACATCGCACGAAAAACCTGAAGCCCTGCCGGTCGGACCTGTAACACCATAAGAGATTGCATCTTCCTTTGTAAGTATTCCTATCCCTTTGCTTCTTTCGTGAAAAATCACGTTACCGGTCAGTAACTGATCATATTCGGGTAATATTTTCCTGAAATACTTTATGAAATCTTTGACTCTTTTCTGAAAATTGGGATGAATATCATACATTAATCCACCCGGACAGTTATAGCTCACTATCATACGGCCTCCGCAAGTCTCCTCAAAAATATCTAATATCTTTTCCCTGTCCCGGAGCCCATAAAAGAAGCAGGTAAGCCCGCCAAGATCCATGCCGAAACATGCCCACCAGAGCTGATGTGACTGTAATCGGGTAAGTTCAGACATTATGGTACGTATAACCTTGATCCTGTCAGGAATATCTATCTCAAGAGCTTTCTCAACATTCAGGCATACTGCCTCATTGTTTATATGAGCAGAAATATAATCCATCCTGTCGGTAAGATGTATAATCTGCGGGTAGGTCAGGCTTTCGCACATCTTTTCTATACCGCTGTGGATGTACCCTACATGAGGCTGAATGTTCCTGACCATTTCACCTTTAAGCGAAACCAAAAGCCTCAGCACTCCGTGAGTTGAAGGATGCTGAGGTCCCATATTGATAAAGTATTCCTGTAATTCGTCAGGAGTGGTGATTATTGACTTTTCTTCCATAAATTACTTTGTAACGATATTTATATCATCAACATAGTCCTTCCTCAAGGGGAAACCCCATGATTTGTCGAGGAATAGTCTGCGAAGGTCAGGATGATTTTTAAATTTAATACCCAGCAGGTCATATGCTTCCCTTTCATGGAATTCAGCTGTCTGCCATATATCTGTAACTGAATCAAGTATTGGATTCTCTCTGTCAGAAGTACGGGTTTTAAGAACCACAGTATGATTATATATTGTCGACCTCATATGATAAATAACTCCAAGATCAGGTCCCCAATCGACTCCGGTAAGACAAAAAAGAAAATCAAATTGCGTATCTGCATTTTCTTTTAATTGCCTTGCCAGCTTATATAGCGATGAAGGAGGAACCATTATTTCGAGATATTGCTTACCATCCCTGATTTCTGCGTCACCGGCAATCGATTTAATAAATTCTCCAAGTTGTATTTTATCCATTGATAATAAGATTTCCGGAATTTACCGGGCATTATTTATAATCGTGAGATATGTTTCTTGCTTTCCTTGATTTAATGGTCTGCGTTTCAATCAGGCGCTGTAACTGAAGCATTCCGTACAATAATGCCTCTGGCCTTGGGGGGCAACCGGGTACATAAACATCCACTGGGATCACATGCTCGACTCCTTTTACAACACTGTATGAATTAAGGAAAAATGGTCCGCCTGAAATTGCACATGCACCCATTGCGACAACATACTTCGGCTCAGACATCTCATCGTACAAACGTTTCAATACAGGGGCCATTTTATGAACAATGGTTCCTGCCACAACAATAACATCTGCCTGCCGCGGGCTGGCTCTGTATACTTCCATCCCGAATCTGGCGAAGTCGTGTCGTGCAGCACCTGCAGCCATCATCTCAATACCACAACATCTTGTTGCAAAAGTAAGTGGCCACAGAGAATTCTTTCTTCCCCAGTTTATTACGTCATCAATTGTTGTAAGCAGAATATTGGTGCCGGATTCATTAAGAAGATCAAGGCTTTCATTATCCCCAAAATCTTCCCTCTTCATTCCTTTTATTCCCATATAAGAGCATGTTTTTTCCAGGCATAGAGTAATCCAAGGCCCAGTATAAAAAAGAATATTAATATTTCGACAAATGCAGCCATCCCGGTTTCTTTCATTACTACAGCCCAGGGAAATACAAGGACTGTTTCAACATCAAAAACGAGAAAGAGTATGGCAAAAAGATAATAACCTACATTAAATTGCAACCATGTAACGCCCTCGGTAGGGATGCCACATTCATATGGTTCAAATTTCTGAGGATTTGTTGATTTGGGAGCTACTATTCCAGAGAAGATCAGAACTAATCCTACAAAGCTTGCTCCAACTAAGAAAAAAAGAATTAACCATTCATTATTCATAGAAATACAGAATTAGATTAGGTTTAAGCCGCACAAAATTAGATTTTTTTTTTGTTTTGTGAAATGATTAACATCTGTTAAAGGTGATATTTATCACATTGGCAAAAAAAGTACTGTTATTTATTTCACAGATTAGATGAATGTTACGGTCTGAAAAGGTGATCAGAGGTTTTACATGATTTTTATGAAATCCGTAATATGACTTTTTTCATGTAATTAGAGCAGTAAAAATGGTTATTTTTGTGCGCCATCAAAAATGTGATTTATATTAAGTATTAATAAGAATATCATGAGTTCAGATACGCATCAGTCAGGAATATCAGGACTTGGAGGAGAAGTGCTGGAGCATACAGAGGTAAAAGTTACCCATTGTTACCAGTGCGGGAAATGTTCTGCAGGTTGTCCGCTTTCAGAAGAGATGGATTATCCTCCGAGTGTGATTATGAGGATGTTGCAGACGGGCGATCCGGTTCTTGAAGAAAAAGTCCTGCGCTCTTTCACTATCTGGGTATGCCTTACATGCGAAATGTGTTTTGCACGTTGCCCAATGAGTATTGATATTCCAAAAATGATGGATTTCTTAAGGGAAAAATCATTAAATGAGAAAAAAGCAAATCCAAAGGCAAAAGAGATTGTGGCTTTTCATAAATCTTTTCTCGACTCAATTAAATACACAGGCAGACTTTATGAAATCGGCTTATTTGTTGACTATAAAACCAGGACGTTAAAAATTTTTGACGATCTTGCGCTCGCACCAAAAATGATGAAGCGGGGTAAGCTGAATATTATTCCTGAGTTGATAAAAGATCGTTCAGGGATGGCCTCAATCTTCAGAAAATCAAATAAAAAGAATAAAAACTAAATATATGACTTTAGGATTTTATCCAGGTTGTTCTCTCAAAGGATCCTCACGTGAATATGCCGAGTCGGTTCTTGCAGTAGCAAAAGCTTTCGACATCAATTTAGAGGAAATCAATGACTGGAATTGCTGCGGGGCAACTGCAGCTCATAATATGAATAAGGAGCTTTCCCTGGCACTTCCGGCAAGAATTCTTTCTCTTGCAGAAAAGCAAGGATTGACTGAAATAGTTGTTCCGTGTGCAGCGTGTTACAGCAGACTTACGGTTACAATACATGAGTTATCGAAGGACCCGGCTCTAAAAGCTATAACCGAAGCTAATGGTCTTGAGTATACCGGATCGGTAACTGTTTTAAATATCGTCCAGATGCTCGATAAATATATTACACCAAACCTGGAAGGCCGGGTTGTAAAACCTTTTGATCATAAAGTTGCCTGCTATTATGGGTGCCTTCTAGTAAGGCCGCATGAGATATTAAAATTCGATCGGGAAGAAGATCCTCAGACATTAGATGTTTTGATGCTAAAGGCAGGAGCAACACCTATAGACTGGGCTTTTAAAACTGAATGTTGCGGTGCCGGCTTGTCAGTTTCAAGGACCAGCTCAGTTGGCAGGCTCTCGGGTAAAATAATAGGTGATGCTAAAGACAGAGGTGCTGAAGCAGTAATCGTTGCCTGCCCCATGTGCCATTCTAATCTCGATATGCGCCGTAATGAAATTGACTCATATCTGGGTGAAAAAGTTGATATTCCCGTCCTGTACATAACGCAGGCTATCGGGCTTGCTCTTGGTCTCGACAGGAAGGCTCTTGGCCTTCAGAGACATTTTGTGAAAGTAACAGTTTGATCATTTATAAGTATATCAAGCAATTATATGTCAAAAATTGGAGTATTTGTCTGTCATTGCGGTGAAAATATAAGCGCCACAGTTGATTGCGCCAAAGTAGCAGAAACAGCCGGCAATTATGACGGAGTAGCTTTCAGTGTGGATTATAAATATATGTGTTCAGACCCGGGACAGAATCTCATAAAAAGCGCAATTAAGGAAAAAGGACTTACCGGAGTAGTAGTTGCATCCTGTTCACCAAGAATGCACGAACCTACTTTCAGAAAGGCCTGTGCCGAGGCAGGATTAAATCCTTTTATGTGCGAGATGGCCAACCTGCGGGAACATTGTTCATGGGTACATGAAAAATGTGAAGCTACAACTGAAAAAGCAATTGATCTTGTCAGGATCCTGGTAGAAAAAGTAAAGTATAATCATTCGCTCAACGAAATAAAGGTGCCAGTCACCAAAACGGCCCTTGTAATTGGCGGTGGAATTGCCGGCATTCAGGCAAGTCTCGATATTGCCAATACAGGTCATAAAGTGATTCTGATTGAAAGAGATCCTTCAATAGGTGGACACATGTCGCAATTATCGGAAACATTCCCTACACTCGACTGTTCACAGTGTATTCTTACTCCCAGGATGGTCGAAGTTGCTCAGCATCCGAATATTACATTATATACCTATGCTGAACTTGAAAGCCTCGAAGGGTTCATTGGAAATTTCAAAGCCAAAATAAGAAGGAAATCAAAAAGCATCGATGAAAAGCTCTGTACCGGATGCGGCCAGTGTACAACCAAATGCCCGGTAAAGAAAATACCGAGCGAATTTAATGAAGGACTTGGCAAAAGAACTGCAATATATGTTCCATTTCCTCAGGCTGTTCCCAATAAGCCTGTGATCGATAGAAAAAACTGCACCTATTATATTAAAGGCAAATGCAAAGTTTGTGAAATAGTATGTCCGACGGGTGCGATTCGTTTTGACCAGGAAGATCAGATAATGGAAGTGGAAATAGGCGCAATTGTGATCGCTACCGGATTTACCATAAAACAACCTGATTTTTTCCCCGAATACGGATATGGCAAATATCCTGATGTTATAACCGGCTTGCAGTTTGAAAGACTGGCATCAGCCTCAGGTCCTACTTTGGGAGAGATCAGGAGGCCATCTGACGGGAAAATTCCTGAAAAAATAGTCTTCCTAGCCTGTGCAGGATCGCGCGATCCTGCAAAAGGTATTCCCTACTGTTCCAAAATATGTTGTATGTATATTGCAAAACATGCTATGCTTTATCAGCATAAGGTCCATGGAGGAAAATCATATGTATTTTATATGGATATCAGGGCAGGAGGGAAGCAGTATGAGGAATTTGTCAGAAGAGCAATTGAAGACGATGGTGTCAATTATGTACGCGGCAGGGTTTCAAGGATTTACGAAAAGAATGGCAAACTGATAGTAAATGGTGTTGATACTCTTCTGAATGCCATGCCTGTGGAAATTGAAGCTGATATGGTTGTACTTGCTACAGCCGGTATTGCCAATGACGGTGCTGAAGAACTCGCACAGAAAATGCATATATCATACGATCCCTATAAATTTTTTGCTGAGGCTCATCCTAAATTGAAACCTGTGGAAACAAACACGGCAGGTATCTTTCTTGCAGGAGCTTGCCAGGCACCCAGGGATATTCCCGAATCAGTTGCAATGGCATCAGGAGCTGCAGTTAAAGTGGCCGGTTTGTTTTCTCAGGATGAACTTACACGCGAGCCGATAATTGCCGTTGTGAACCGACAGGCTCCCCCTGTTTATTCATCGTGCGTGGGTTGCTTCCTTTGCGTTTCAGCATGTCCCTATCAGGCTATCGGGAAGGAAGAAATAAAGAATCGGAATGGCGAAGTTATAAAATCAATTGCAAAAGTTAATCCGGGATTATGCCAGGGATGTGGTACATGTGTTGCATTTTGCCGCACAAAATCAATTGATATACAGGGCTATACACATGAAGAGATGTATACCGAAGTTATGGCTTTATTAAATGAATATTAATATATTGTATGACTATAAGGAATCTTAAATTTTAATTTATTTATTTTCAGGCGATATGATTAAAAATATAAGACACTTATTAAATATCAATTCCTAATGGCTGAATTTGAACCAAAAATTGTTGCTTTTGTCTGCAACTGGTGCACTTATGCAGGAGCGGACCTGACCGGCACCAGTCGTATCAAATATGCTTCAAATGTTCGCATTATAAGGTTTCCGTGTACCGGGCGCATAGATTATATGCTTTTGCTGAAAGCTTTTGATGAAGGTGCAGATGGTATTATAGTATCGGGTTGTCATCCGAATGATTGTCATTATACATCGGGAAACTTTCATGCCAGGAGAAGATGGATAATGTTCAGATCATTATGTGATTTCACAGGAATTGATACGGAACGCATAAAGTTCTCGTGGGTCTCGGCAGCAGAAGGAGCCAAATGGGCAGATATTGTTAATGCTACTGTTGCTTCAATACGTGAATTAGGACCTTACACCGAATATAAAAAAGTAGCCAAATACCCTGAAAAGGAGGTGAGCCATGGTTGATTTAATTAAACGCGCTAAAGAGCTTATCGAATCAGCTGCAGTGAAAGTTGTGATTGGTTATGAGCAGGGCACAGGCAATAAAACCCGCGCCATTTTTGTAGAAAAAGCTGAAGACGCCGATAAATTAATTTTTGATAGCCGTTGCATTCAGAATCTGGCAGCTTATATTACCAAAAAAGAAGTTAAGGAAAAGGGGAAAATGGCTGTTGCAGCCACTTTGCCCGTGATGCGCAGCATAATTCAGCTAGCTTCAGAGTTCCAGGTAAACGATGATAATCTGCTCGTTCTCGGAATCACACCGGAAAGCAAGTTAATCGAATTTGCGAATCTGGTTGAAGTAGAAACATTTGTTCATCAGTACCAGATTGAAATCGATGAACGTAATAAAGAGATGCTCGCCAAGCTGGAAAAGATGACTAGTGCTGAGCGTTGGAAATTCTGGATAGACGAGCTTTCTCCCTGCTTCAAATGTTATGCATGCCGTGCTGCATGTCCGATGTGCTACTGTCACCGGTGTACGGTTGATTTTAACCAGCCTCAGTGGATCCCGGTTCCTTCGCATGAGCTTGGGAACCTCGAGTGGCATCTTATGCGGGCTATTCATCTCACAGGCCGTTGCATTGATTGTGATGCCTGTTATAACGCGTGTCCTCTTTCAATACCAATAAACCTGCTGACTAAGAAGATGCTCATGGATGCGAAGGAGCACTTTGGAGGTTATCAGCCTGCCCTTAAGGGTGATCATCTCATGTCAACATTTAAAGCTGATGATAAAGAAAATTTTATACAATAAGATATGAATATTGATAAGCGATTAGTCAGGAAAAACTCACTGGAAAAGCTTTTCGATATCTTAAAGCAGAACAGTAAAACTATCTATGCTCCTTTCTCAAAGAACGGGAAGACCACTTTCCGGAATGCAGAAAGCTTTGCTGGGATTTCAACCGGATATATCCAGACAACAGAATCATCAAAGGATATAGCATTTCCCCGCACTGAAAAGATACTGGACTATTCGAAGAATAAAGAGGGAATGTCGGTAAAAGGAATAGATCTTAAAGATATTCCGGAAGTAATTCTCTGGGGTGTAAGACCATGCGATGCAATAGGAATAGGAGAGCTTAGTTCAATTTTTAACTGGGATTATAAAGACGAAATTTATAATAACCGTTTATCGAAGGTTACGGTTTTTGGATTCAGCTGCAATAAAGCAGATGAATACTGTTTCTGTACTTCAGTAGGCGGAAACCCAGGAAATACAGCCGGAAGCGACATTTTATTCACCCGTTTGGGAGAAGATGGCGATTACCTGGCTGAAATTTTGACCGAAAAAGGGCAAAGTATAGTAAATCAGGCGTCAGCTCTTTTTGAAAAATCGGACAGCACTGAGAAAGAGAAATATCTGGCAGAGGTTCCTGTAAGATTTAATCATGAAGAAATCACAACAAAGCTCGATAAATTTTTTGAAAGTGAAGAGTGGATTGAACAATCCCTGAGATGTCTGGGTTGCGGAGCATGTGCCTATGTTTGTCCAACATGCGCTTGTTTTGACATTCAGGATGAAGCTCACGGGAAAAAAGGTTCACGCCTTAGGTGCTGGGATTCTTGCGGATTTTCTCATTTCACAATCCATACATCGGGACATAACCCACGTGAAGTGCAATCTTCCAGGTGGAGACAGAGGATAATGCATAAGTTTTCTTACATGCCTGAAAGGTTGTCAGTTTATGGCTGTACCGGTTGCGGACGATGTTCAAGGGCATGTCCTGTTGATATGAATATTCTGGAACATTTAATTTCTATTCAGGAGGTTACAATATGATGGATAATTTATATATGCCTTATCTTATGAGGATCGAGAAGATTACTTATGAGGCGCCTGGAGTAAAAACTTTCATGCTAAAATTTGTTAATGAAGCAGACCAGGATAAGTTTTCCTATAAAGCCGGTCAGTTTGGAGAATATTCTGTTTACGGTGTTGGTGAATCTACTTTCTGTATCGCTTCCCCACCAACAAGGAAAGGATATATTGAATTTACTTTCAGGCAAACCGGGAAGGTTACAAATGCACTTTCAGGATGCGAAGAGGGGGGCATAATAGGTTTTAGAGGGCCATACGGCAATATTTTTCCTGTTGATGAATGGAAAGGCAAAAACCTTCTTTTTATTGCCGGCGGTATAGCATTGCCTCCGATGCGTTGCGTTATATGGAATGCACTCGACCTTAGGGAGAATTTCAAAGATGTAACAATTATATATGGAGCAAGAACTGTAAAGGACCTGGTATATAAAGATGAGCTTAAAGACTGGGAGCTTAGAAAGGATGTTAAATTGGTAACTACAGTTGATCCGGGTGGTGAATCTCCTGACTGGCAAGGGGAGATAGGTTTTGTTCCGACTATAGTAGAGAAAATTGCCCCATCATCAAAAGATACAATAGCCATTGTTTGCGGACCCCCGGTAATGATAAAATATACTTTTCCTGTACTGGCAAAACTGGGCTTTGCAGATGAAAATATTTTTACTACTCTTGAGAATCGCATGAAATGCGGCTTTGGGAAATGCGGTCGTTGCAATGTGGGTAAGGTTTACGTATGCAAAGATGGTCCGGTATTTACCCTGGCCCAGCTGAAAGAACTGCCTGACGAATACTAAATCAATAAGACAGGCTAAGCGAAGTTTGTAACTTCACTTTTAATGTATCTAAATACTGTTTACGGCAAGGTCACAAACTTATACGGGCGAATGTAGAGACGCCCAATTTGGGCGTCTCTACAGAACAATTACGCATTTATTATGGTCCTTGCAATTAATTGATTTTAAATAAATATCTCCTCCGGATATTCAATATCCGCCAGAAACAACCCCTTCGCAGGGGCAGATTTGCCGGCTTTGCAACGGTCCTTCGCAAGGATAATATCTTCAAATTCTTTTAGATCCATTTTCCCAAAACCAACTTCTACCATTGTTCCGACAATAGCTCTAACCATGTTCCTGAGAAAACGGTCGGCTTTAATTGTAAATACAATACGGTTATCTGATTCCTTCCAGACGGCACTATAAATCTTACAGATATTGGATTTTGAACCCGAATGAAGCCGGCTGAAGCTTGTAAAGTCGGAATGATTCAAAAGCAAATGACATGCTTCATTCATTGAATCAATATAAATACTTCCGTGAAGGTACCAGCTTGAATAAAGTGAAAAAGGATCCTTTATCCTTGATATATAATATTTGTAAGTCCTTGAAGTAGCGCTGTATCTTGCGCTTGCATCGGGAACTACTTTTTTTAATGAGAAAACGGATATATCGGAGGGCAGATATTGGTTAAGTCGGAAAATCAGGTTTCCCAGTGATAAAAGATCAGGTGATATACTGTCAAAATGTGCACAGAAGTATATCGCATGAACTCCGGTATCTGTTCTTCCTGCACCAATAGTCGATATTTTTTCGTTAAGTACAACGGTCAATGCTTCATCCAGAATCTTCTGCACAGTTACTGAATTAGGCTGTATCTGCCAGCCATGGTAGGAAGTGCCTTTATATGAGATAAATATGAAGTATCGGGTTTTCACAAATTTGTTTTTGCAAAAATATAACTATTCAATGAATGAGAAAGAATTATCACCTGATAATTATTCCTGATAAAAAAGGCCCGCAATCATGCAGGCCTACTTTAGTGCGCCCGGCATGGGCGATGACTATAGGGTGCAAGACCCGAACACACTTGGCAGTAGGAAGTGTTAGCTAAAGGCAAGGGTGTCCTTCGTGAGGAGGAATCTGAAGGAAGCCGGCGGCAAATTTTCGGCCTGATGAACAAGAACTGCATATAAGGCTTATGAGGGGCGGACGAGTTTGCTAAACAAAACGAAGT
>PMIJ01000040.1 GCA_003157015.1 Bacteroidales bacterium | reverse complement strand
TACAAGTGTTGTGCTGACCAGCCCAAGTACTTTTACAAGCGGAGTAATTACCTTTAATTATACGGTAGTCGCCACAGGCGGAGTAACCGGTTTTACAACACCGGTGACAGGATTACCGAATAATTTTGTAATCTCGGATGTACTTCATAATCCCACAGATACTTCCCAGACGGTTACCTACACGATTGTCCCGATAAGTCCGACAGGTTGTGCAGCAGGACCAAGCAAGACAGTAGTTATAACAGTTGACCCTACACCTCAGGTAGTACCGAGCACAATGTCGCAGACAATCTGTAATGATGGTACAACAAATGTAATATTAAGCAGTCCAAGTACATTTACTCATGGAGTTATCACTTTTAATTATACAGTAGTTGCCATGGGCGGAGTAACAGGCTTTACAACACCGGTGACAGGATTACCGAATAATTATGTAATAGCTGATGTTCTGCATAATCCAACTGATGCTCCTCAGACAGTTACATACAAAATAGTACCTATCAGTCCAATGGGATGTACATCAGACCCGATTAAAATAGTTAATATTATAGTTAACCCAACACCAAGAATTTTCCCCGTTCCTTCAAATTCAACGCAATGTGATAGTTTAACAACAAATATCAGGTTACAGAGTCCCAGTATATTTACAAGCGGGTTAATCACATTTAAGTATACTGTAACTACAACCGGTTCCATATCTGGATACAGCAGCCCTGTCTCCGGATTGTCAAATAATCAGGTCATTGGTGACAAACTGATTAATAACACAGATCACTTCCAAATCGTAACCTATCAAGTTGTGCCTGTAAGTCCTCTGGGTTGTAGTGATGGTACTGCACGGGGCGTAACTGTAACTGTTAATCCGACTCCGCGTGTCATCCCGATCAATCTTGACCCTTCAATTTGTTATACCGGAACACTTCTGGCTCCGGTTAATACTCAGGTTGTCCTGACATCTCCGACTGTAATGACAACAGGATCAATGAGGTTCGATTACACAGTAAATGTATCAGGAGAACCGGGAGTTGTAGTCGGAAACACTTCCCCTGCATTCAATCAGACCCCAGGTTATACAATAAATTACCAGTATCAAAATAACTCAGATACAGTACAATCTGTCTATTATTCAATTATTCCAAAAGTTGATAATGCAATCTGCGTTCACGGAAGAAGTGTTGTAAGCGAAGTGAAAATCCACGCCCGTCCGCTGCAAAGCATTGTAGTTACAAAACCACTTACATGTTCCGGAGGAGCAGGTCTGGCAGCTTTAAAGGCTGTAATTTCAAAAGGGGCTAATCCGTATCAGATAGTATGGGATGGACCTGTAGGATATCACAAGGTTGATTCACTGGCCATTGCAAATTTGTCAAGTGGCAAGTATGTTGTGAAAGTGACAGATAATCTTGGTTGTAACCGCAAAGATTCCATAAGCATAGTTCCTGTAACAGCCAGGGCGTATATTTCAGCTGATGTAATTCCGCCAGGAAATTACAATATCAGCTGTATAGGATCTACTGACGGAAGAATCCTTGTTTCAGTTACAGGTGGTATAACTCCTCCATATAAGTATTGGGTTATTAAAAATCCTGATACTTTTGCTGATACTTTATATAGTGGTTTATTTACCAATAATCTGATACTTTCGGATCCGACTACTTACAGGTACTATAATAATCTTGGTGCTGGAACCTATGCCCTTGTTATCCAGGATGTGAATGGTTGCATTAATATCAACAAGATAGCTTTCAGAGTTCCTCCGCCAATAGTTTCCTCATTTTCTAAATCTCAACATGCAGGTTATAATATTTCATGCAAAGGTTATAATGACGGATGGGTATCAGTTGTGACATCCGGTGGACGCGGAACTGGTTTTACTTACAGTTGGTATACATTCAACGGAAATATTCCGGGTCCTGTTAATACTAATCGAATAGATATTATTACAGCCGGAACATATTTCCTGGTGACAAAAGATGTTTTAGGCTGTACTAAGCTTGACAGCACAATAATTTCAGAACCTGATGGATTGCAATTGGCTGGTTATCAGTTGTCTAAATCTGCTGATGGCAATTTCAATATTTCATGCAATGGAGGAAATGATGGTTCAATTGCAATGACGATTTCAGGCGGATCAGGCAATAATTCATATTCATGGACTGGACCTGCAGGGTTTACTTCATCTGCAAAAGACATCTCAGGTCTTAAGGCAGGAGTTTATACCTGTATAGTCACTGACCAGAATAACTGCGTTCTAACTCCTTCTCCCTCATTTACTTTGACAGAACCTACCCCGCTGGTATTAAGCACACCTCTGACATCAGTTTCAACAGATGGAGCATATAATGTCAACTGTCATGGTGCTAACTCCGGTTGGATCAGAATTACCGTAACAGGAGGCAGCATTGGGACATATAAATATAACTGGATTACTACAGACGGATCAGGAATAATCAACGGGCAGAAAGATCAGTTGATCCTTACGGCAGGTACATATCATCTTATTGTAACAGACTCTAACAATTGTGTCATTACAAAAGATATAGTTCTTACCCAACCACCTGCATTAGTTACTCATCTTACCGCCACAAATATTACCTGCAAGTCGCCTGGCTTTGATAATGGTTCAATTACTCTTACAGTTTCAGGTGGTATTACTCCATATACTTTCCTTTGGTCGAACGGAGATACCTCAAAAGATCTAACAGGCCTTACGCCTGGAATTTATACGGTTACCGCTACAGATCTTAACGGGTGTATTATAAAAGACTCGGCAAGAATCGATCTCCCTCCTTCTCTGAAGTATACAAAGAATCTGTCGGATTATAACGGCTTTAACATAAGTTGTAATGGGCTCGCTGATGGTTTTATAAACGTTGATCCGACAACAGGATCAGCTCCATTTGTTTATACATGGACCGGACCTAACGGATATGCCGCTTCAACAAATAATATTTCAAATCTTATTTCAGGCGAGTATCAGTTGTTGATAGTTGACAGCAATGAATGCAAAGCTTCAGAAACCTTTGATCTTACTGAACCCGGGAAACTTGGGTTTACATACAGCTTATCGTCAAGCACCGCAGGCGGGTATAATATTAACTGTGCCGGAGATCTTACAGGCTCGATTGATATTCAACCGGTAAATCAGGTAAAAACTGTCAATTATTTGTGGGCTGACGGTATTTTTGGCCAAACCAGGACTGATCTTCCGGCAGGGAATTACAGTTTAATTATAACAGATGCAAATAATTGCCATGCCAGTGCAACAATCGCAATTACACAACCCGATTCCCTGAAACTTATCTTCAGTGTTGTACCTCCGTTCTGTCCTGACAAACCCGACGGAAGCATAGGAACTGAAGTTACTGGTGGCGTCAGGGGAGCAGGCTATTTGTACAGATGGTCAGATAACTCTTCAAACAGTAACCTCTTAAACATTCCGGAAGGTTATTATAAAGTCACAGTAACAGATATGAACGGATGCTTGGTAAAAGACTCTGTTAATGTCAAACCTATAAACGAAACCTGTCTCATTATTCCAAATGCAATATCACCAAATGGTGACCTGATTAATGATGTGTGGAACATTGGAATGAAGGAGCTATATCCGAAAATGGAAGTAATAATATTTAACAGGTGGGGTGAAACTATATGGAGATCGGAAAGAGGATATCCTAGACCGTGGGATGGAACAAGCAATGGTTCTCCTCTTCCTATTGACTCTTATCATTATATTATTGATCTGCATAACGGATCCAGACCTTTTGTCGGCAACGTGACTATTGTAAGGTAATTTTTTATACATTACGACTTTTGTGAGAAGACTCTTTTTCATATTATTATTCCTGCTGGTTGGTAGCATAACCTTCGGACAACAGCTACCATTATTCAGTCAGTACCTTTATAATAAGTTTTTGCTTAATCCGGCAGTAGCTGGTAGCGACGGGTATACCAGTGTCAGTCTGACTGCCAGGGAACAATGGGTTGGCTATTTAGGGGCACCACGAACCTTTTCATTCAGCTGGCAGACACGAATGCTTAAAAAGAGTTTCATACTGAAACAAACCAGGATAAAAAGGCAGGTTTACAGGCCGAAATCCGATGGGAAAGTTGGTTTTGGAGGATATGTCTTCAGCGACAGGAACGGATTGATCCAAAGAACTGGTATTCAGGTTGCCTATGCTTATCATATGTGGATCCAAAAAAGCACACAGCTGTCTTTAGGCCTTGCCTTTACAGGCTATTACTACAAGATTGACCAGACACAGATAAATTTTGAGGACCCTAATGAGCCCTGGCTGAATAATAATCTCCGTCGTGGCATTTTTGTCCCTGATTTGACTTTTGGGGCTTACCTGCTCAATGCGAAATACAGCCTTGGTTTTTCTGCAGATCAGCTGACAGAGGCTGCAGCTAAAATAGGAGGTCCGGCGTACAAGAACTTCGCTATGAGCAGGCAGTATTATCTTTTCGGTTCTTACGATTTCAGCTGGTGGAGTAATACAATTATCCAACCCGGGTTTCTCCTGAAAATGTCGGAACAGATTAAGCCCCAGGCTGATATAGGTGCAACCTATATATATAATCAGGGCTTCTGGGTAGGATTGGCCTATCGTACAAGTGGTGCCTTGATAGCAAATGTCGGTGTAAAGTATCAAAATATGTTTTTTGGATATGCATATGATTATACATTACAGGAAATTCAGAGTATTACCTATGGGACTCACGAAATAACAGTTGCCCTTAAGTTTGGAGATAATTCCAGGAGATACCGGTGGCTCGATCGTTATTAAACGCCAGATTTTCTAAGAATGTAAACTACCGAGCTGCTCCTCTTTTTATTGAACACCGATAAAATTGCAAAATACGCTGCCTTTGAGATTCCCTTAATAAAAGGAAGTGATGACCCTTTATATTTTTCACTTAGCTGCGAAATATAGAAGACATCAAGCGGAAGAATTCTCAGATCTTCAAGAGTGAATCCTGTTTTTTCAGAAAAAAGACTGAAAGTTTCAGGATTAAAATGCCATAAATGCCGCGGGACATCCCAGGCAGCCCAGAACTGATTATAATGTTCTGCATCGAAAGAGCTGCAATTGGGTAATGCAATAACACACTCAGCGCCTGGTTTTAACAAACGGTATATTTCTGAAATATAGGTAAATGGATTGTAGAAATGTTCAAGTACATGCCAGAGGGTAATGCAATCAAAACTATTGCTATCAAATGAGGAGATCTTATCAGGAGTGGCTACATCCAATCCAAAATGTGATATTGAGAATTTTCGGGCTCTTTCATTTATTTCTATCCCCTTAGCCAGCCACCCTGATTTTTTCATTGTGCCGGCAAAATAGCCTGTTCCGCTGCCAATGTCGAGCAAGGTTCCTGTTTTAAGCCCGGTAATTTTCCTGATAAGCTTTTTCTTCCTGCTCATCATAACGCTCCTGGAAAAACGGTACAGTTTATTGGAAAAGCCCTTAGCCTTATCGTTATGAGAAATATAATTATCCGATTCGTAATATTCAGCTATCTCATTCTCAGCAGGATAATCCTGTGTGAAAAGGAAACCGCACTGAGAACACTTAAGTATTGCAAAATCCTTGCTGCTGGTAAAATAGTCTTTACAGCTAAATTGTAAACCTATGTTTTCAGAAGCACAAATAGGGCATACACTATGATGCACCATACTATTCAGACTTAGGTATCATCTTTATTTTTGCCGTTAAATAGCCTGCGAACAAAAGGATCAGTAATATAGAACTTGCCAGCGATATTTTATTCCCTACATAGTAAGAAGCAGGTTTAAAAGTGAATTTTATTTCATGATCTCCGGCAGGAACAATCATGCCTCTGAGAACCCAATCCGTACGGAAATACTGACTCTCTTTCCCGTCAACATAACATTTCCACCCTGCAGGGTAATATATTTCTGAAAAAACTGCGAGTTTTTCTTCACGGGCGGAGTATTTATAATGTAGTTCATCAGGCTGATATGAAATAAGCTCAATTCTTTCATTTTCCTGAACAGGGAAGGATGATTTTGTAATCTGATTTTTAAAGGTATTTACGATGACTGCTTCCTTAGCCGGATTGAATGAGTTCATTAATGAAATCTCCTTGTTGGCATTTTCCACAATAACGGGTTTTTCTACAAACCATGCATTGCCAAGTGCGTCAGGATTAATTAATGGAGGAGCAGCAGGATTGTAAATTATATATTTTGTATTTAGCATGTTAAGAGAAGGAAAGTGTATGCTATCGAATATAGTTTGCAGATCTTCAACCGACTTTGCCTTAGCTGCAGCTCCATCAAACTGAATCAATTCCGGGTATATGCAAGAATCTATAAGCTCCTGGTATCTCTCCATTTTAGCGCCATGGTAACCACCAATGGATTTATGAAAATATGATGTCGGCGAATTATCATTGAATGTTGAAGCAGCCAGATTTAGAACCCTGTGCTGGGTTGGATCTCTAAGAATAAACGCATCTGCAACTGATGGTGCAAAAGACTTTTGAATCGTTGACGGCCTCTCAAACCGGTCAGCATCAAGATACCTTTTGTCTACAATCCAAAGATCAAAAACAACAAGCAAAGCAATAATAATGATCGCATATTCTTTTCTGAGTTTTTCGTAAATAAAGCCAAGAATAACGCCCAAAGAAAGTAAAATAAATACCAGAGATCTCACAGCATCACTTCTTAACAGGTCCTTTCTGTCTGAAATCAAGGCAGTCTTGAGCCATCCGGGAAGTTCACCTTCCCCTTGTCCAAGAAAGGAACCGGCAATACCCGGAAATATGATGATAAGTAATATAAATCCTCCGGTAATTCCCAGAGCGATCTTTAATCCCCTTATTATCTCTTTCTTAGTTATGGTACCTTTGAAAATATCCCTGAGAGCCAGAAATCCCAGTAGTGGAATGCAAAATTCCGCAATAACAAGAGTCATTGTTACAGCTCTGAACTTATTATACCCGGGGAAATGATTAATAAAAAGATTGGAGAAAGGCATGAAATATTTCCCCCATGCAAGCATTATTGACAGTATTGTTGCTGCCAGGAGCCACCATTTTTCAGGGCTTTTGATCAGAACAAGTCCCAGAATGAAGAGGAAAATAACAATAGCACCCACATAATGTGGGCCGTCAGTTCCGGGTTGAAGTCCCCAGTATTTTTGAAACTCATTGAAATGCGACTGATTGTTATTCTGACTTAATGCTTTAAAAGTTTCCGAAGTGCGATCAAATGGCTTGCTGGATCCTCCCTTGTAATTAGGTATCAGGAGGTTAAATGTCTCATCAACCCCATAACTCCAAAAAGTGATATAATCTTTATTAAGTCCAGATGTGACGTTCATATTTTCCCCTGTCAAATCGGATTTTCCCCTGGTTGAATATTTTCCATATTCATAAGTCGTATACAGATTTGCGAAGTTTACTCCAATTGCAATAAGGAAAGGTATTGCCAACAATGCCGTTGTCTTTAGAAATTTTACCACTGAATTGTTCTTCAAGGAGTAAACAAATTCAACAATTCCGAAGATGAGAAGGCAAATCATTGCGTAGTACGTTATTTGCGGATGGTTTGCCTGGATTTCAAGAGCAAGTACAAAAGCTGTGAACAGAGCTCCTTTAAGTGCGTCATGCCTGTATGTATAATAAATTCCTCCTATCATGGGAGCCATGTAAGCCAGGGCTATTGCCTGCGTATTATGCCCTGCACCGAGGATCTGAAAGAAAAACGATGAAAGTCCATAAGCCAGTGCTCCGGCGATAGCAAGCCAGGGATCAACTTCAAAAATCAATAGCAGAATATAAAATCCCAACATAGAAAGAAACAATACTGAAACCGGCATTTTGAACATCCTGAGTTTAGTTACATCTGCATACTTTATAAGATTCCCTGGATATCTTGTAGAAATAAGATATGCAGGCATCCCGCTGAAAATCGAATTTGTCCATAAAGGTTCCCTCCCATACTTATCACGAAAGTCCTGGATCTCCTTTGTATTGATCTTTGTTACAGTAGAGTCGTTGGCTTTCAGTACTTTCCCTTCCAGAACCGGATAGAAATATGTGAAAGAAACCACAACAAATATCAGGACGGCAATAAGGTGTGGCAGAATGGGTTTGATTTTATCTTTTATTTGCATTGCTGTGTTTTTAAGGTTTCTGACCTGATGAATAACAAAATTATGTATTTAATTTCTTATAAATCATCTGTTATTCCTTTTAAAGAACCCAGATTGCTTTTTAAGTTTCTGATTTTTGACCATTTGTTTATAAATCCTTTTATCGCCTGTAATTCAACAGGCTCGTAGAAGTTGAACAGGTACAGTATAAAAGGGAAGCTGATCAGGCAGGCAGCCTTAATAAACATCCTTGGGATCAGATCCATACCATTTATCAGCAGGCTGGAAAAAGACAATGCTGCTCCGAAAAAGAACATTATAGCTATTTTCCTGATTTCATAAGGGATGAAAAATGCTTTCTGTGAAAAATAGTAACTGGCGATCCAGAAAATAAACTGAGAGAGGAGTGTGGCAATGGCTGCTCCTGTTATACCCCAAATAGGAATAAAAATGAAGTTAAATACAAGACTCAGGATGGTGGAAAGAACAACAATTGTCCCGATTATCCTGGTCTTTTTCGCAAAATGCAGGCCATAAACTGAAAAGTCTTTCAAATTGACAAAGAATACAGACATAGCTAATATGGGAATTATAACAACCGCACCCCAGAACTCTTTCGACTTGGTCATTACTTTGGTCAATTCAAAAGAAAACAAGGATATACCTATAATCGCAAACATCATAATAAAAGAAGAATAGAGCAATACTTTTGAATAGAATCTCTTATTGTTGGGAGTATCAAGCCGTTTAAACATCATGGGACCGAGCGCAAGTTTCATAGAATCAACTATAACCAGTTTTAAAACACTTGTAATTTTGAATGCCAGTGTATACAAAGCAACTGATTTAAGAAGAGCCAGTGAATTAAGCGAATACCTGTCAATGACATTAAGGAGAACTGCAGAAATATTTCCAAGGAATAGAGGAAACCCATAAGCATTCATCGACTTAAAAATGACTTTATCAAAGAACACCCGTGAGTTTTTTAATGTATATCCCAGAAGGAATATCACAACAAGACTGTTTCCAATTACCTGTGCAAGGTAGATGCCTTCAAGCCCCATCTTTTTTGAAATTATAAAGAAGAGCGTCAGTACCAAAACAGAAGTAAGTTTAAACAGGTTTGTTATCGTGTACAGCAGTGATTTCGACTGAAGTCGCATCAGCGTATTTATGATATTGTTTATTGCCTGAATTCCGGATGCTAGTATTACAAATTTGATTACCCTTGACCAATCAGTTTTTGAAAATATTAAAATTGAAAATTTGTCAGAAAGAGGAATAAGTAACAGGCAAAATGCCAATGAAACAACCAATTGTGTGGTAAAAGTCATGAAAAAAATACCCTTCTGATTATCTTTATAATCCTTGTCCCAAAACCACCTTGTGAGGCTTTGAGGTAAAGCTGATGCCATACAGGCAGTTAAAACAAGCGCGGAAATATCGAGAATCCCCATGATCCCGAAATCGTCAACCGAAAAGAACTTCTGGTTTGTAAAAACAGGGATAAGAAGGAACCCAACGAGCTTAACTGCCACGTTGCCAAGGCCATAAATAACTGTGTCTCTAAATGAGGTTTTTATTGTTTTTAACATACTCAGATCCCTAAAAATTCTGAACCTCAGCCATTATCCTAAAGGTTACAAAATTCTAAAATCATTGCGAAGATACAATTTACCTTTAAGATCACGTAGTGACAAGATTTGTAAAATTAGCACGATTAATAGGACGAGCGTATCTTAATCATGATTGTATGAAGAATCTGTTGATCATGACGAAGAGAAGCAAGTTTTTGGTATTTTTACAAACAATAGTCTAATCTGTATGTTATGTTTATCAAAATAGGAGATATAAAGCCCCCTGACTATAGAGGAATTAAGGTACTCGCTGCACATGGACTCCATTCAGACATTTTCAAAATAGTGAACCCTTATCTTAAAAATGGAATGCACATCCTTGATTTCGGATGCGGCGAGGGGGCTTTTTCTCAAAGACTTATCGATGAAGGAATGATAGTTGATGGCTGCGATATTGATACTGACCAAATTAAGGCACATGTTCATGGGAAAATAACACTTGATCTGAATAAACCAGATATTCTGAATTCGATTCCCGAAAAGTATGATATGATAATGGCAGTTGAAATAATAGAACACCTTAATAATCCATGGAAATATCTGAGTGACTGCCTGTCGGTTTTAAAAGCCGGCGGAATTATCGTTCTGAGTACACCTAACATCTCCAGTTTCCCATCGCGCCTCAGGTTTTTCATGAGGGGCACACTTTTAGCATATGAGAAAACAGACCTTGTCCACGGACACATTACTCCATTGTCGTATGTTCAGCTGGAAAACATGTTTAATTTTAATAAATTGGAAATTCTGACGAAGGGATATGCAGGAACCATTCCTTTTATTCACTTATTCGGATTTTCGACTTTTTCAGTTTTCAGAAATCTCATTCTTCCGTTCTTTTACCCGTTCATGACGGGTCCAAAGAAAGGCAGGTCCCTGGTTTATATTTTAAGAAAAAACTGATAATATGGATTTTGAATTATTTTATGATAAGCAACCTGATTATGAAGGGTTCAGGAATGATGCAATTAAGAGGGAGGATTACACTATTACAGTAGACTGGAAAGTCCGGAAACTCATCCAGCTTATTCCTGATGGTTTTAAGTTTGAGAATATTCTTGAAGTTGGATGTGCATTCGGTGTATTATTAAATAATATTTCCGACAGGCTTCAATTAAAAAACAGGACAGGTATTGATATTTCAGGTAATAATATTGAGGCTGCAAAAAATCTTTATCCTGAATGTAAATTCTTCCGTGGCACATTAGAGGATTTCATCAAGGTGATCCCGGAAGAAATTCAAAATCGCAGGTATGACCTAATTGTTCTTTCAGATATTGTCGAACACATACCAGATGATCTGGGATTTATGAAAATGGTTCAGAAAATGTCATCGTATGTGCTGCTTAACCTACCTCTTGAGAAGTCTTTTAATACAAGGAACAGGCAGTATGGTGAACAGGATCCATCAGGACACATTCGTTGTTATGATGAAGAAGATGCACGAAGATTAGTATCGAATGCCGGATTTGATGTTATCACGAGTTTTACCTCGATAGGCTTTTTCGATAAAGCCTTTTATGAAATGTACAAAAGAAACCGTATGAAAAGGATAATGTCGAAACCACTGCCAAAGAGATTGTTCTGGTCTTTTTATTATTTTGCCGAGGACAGGATGAAATTATTAAACCAGGGATTCACAGCCAAAATTATTGGTTCAAATTATTTTGTTTTACTAAAGAGTAACTCTCATTAATCGCAGCGTGTGAAACGGACAGAAAAGCCTGGCCTTAACTTTACTTGAACCGTCTGTTATCAACCTTCAGCAAAACTTCCTGATAAATTCTGGTAATACTATCGACAAAAGACTTTTGTCCAAATTTATCTTCTGCGTATTTTCTGATTATAAACCTGTCATACAAATGTAGGTTTTCCGACATTTGAGTTATTGCTCTGGCAAGTTCATCCGGGCTTTCTTTTTCTACCAGTACTCCGGTTTCGCTGGTTATTATTTCCTTAGGTCCCCCACAATCTGTGGCTATAACAGGTAATCCGCTTGCCATTGCTTCAACAACTACCACCCCAAATGTTTCATCACGACTTGCCAGGACAAATATATCCAGGTGGGAGTAAAAATCGGGGATATCTTCTGCTGATATCTCACCGTAGAATTTACATTTTTTATATACCCCTAATTCTTGTGACTGCATTTTAAATTTTTCAAGAAGGATGCCATCACCCCCTATATGAACCAGCAAATCCATATTTTTTAAAAGAGAAACGGATTTTATTAAAATATCCAGCCCCTTTCTGTAATTTCCCATTCCTCCCAGAATTCCTAAATTAAGAGTCGAACTAAGTGGTTTCTCAGAAGTATGGAATTTATCAGAATCAATAACATTTGGAATTACGGAGATATTTCGTTCACAATAAAGAGCGATATCATCTTTTAAGGCTTTGCTGACTGAAAGAACCAGTGAAGAATTCCTTAGTGCATAAAGGACGCATTGCTTATGAATGGGGCTTCTGAAATATTTTTTTATCCATGTGTGTTCCGTAATGATACTGGGAATCTTTGCTTTTTTTTGAATTAAAGTTCCCAGGAATCCTGCCGGATATGAAAAATGGCTGTGAATAATATCAATTTTAGTTTGCCTCAGGATCTCATTTTTAATAAACCTGTAGGTATTGAACAAGTATTTAAGTTGATTAATGGCGGGAAAAGATTTATTGATTGTAACAACATATTCAGTTACGCCTCCATCCTGTCTTTTCAAAAATGAATAATCAGAAAACGGAGAAAAATGCGAATAATCTACTTTAAAATAAACTACTGCAACAGTATGCTTTATACTCAAAGCCTTAACTTGTTCCTGTACAAAAATGCCACGCCATCTCAGGTTTACTTCAGGATATGAATGTGTAAGCACCAGTATATTCATAGAATAGAATTATAACTGTCTAAAACAAATTTCCAGTTTCATGCTTACAATGTGCAGCAACCAGACTTTGCTCTGAAATTCAATAGATACTGGAAGCCCTGTTTTGTTTTTTCTTAAAGTAGATCACTGGCAAAAAGGAATACCGGACATGTACCTGGTGAGCTATTCTTTATACAAAGTTTTTATCTCATCATTGGTTAATGCCCTGTTGTAAATTCTTAATTCATCGAGAATTCCATTGAAATGATTGTTGCTTCCGTCACCGCTGTCATAACAGTTTCCAATTAGGATCGGCTCCGTATCGCTATTAAAATATGTGTTGTACTCCCTTGCTTTTTTTGTGCAAAATACTCCATTCAGCCACGTTTCTACCGCAGTTGGGGTGACGTTAACCACACAATGTGTCCAGGTTCCAATTGTCAACCGTGTCGGATTTGTAATGGTCCAGAGTGATGGATTTGGGTAAACCTGTAATTCTGATAGTTCCAGGTATGATTTTGTCATATCATGATAATAAGTTGAGGAAGATCCATCAGAATAAAATGCTGCAGACAAACGATTATCATTTCGTAATGCAGCAGATCCAAATGAATAAACCATAAAACATCTTGTATTATTTACCTTACTGTATTTACTTATAATAACACCATTATTCTCGGTTCCGTTAGCACCCCTGGTATAAAGCCAGAAAGAAAAGGACAGCCCATTCTGGGAATTTATTGTATTGGTTAACCGGATGTAATCAGATGTTCCATTAAAATCCAACCCTTGTGATTTCTTACCTGTAACAAAATTATGAGAGGTATAATCAATCCCGTTATTGTTGCTCGAACTTAAATCATTAACATTTCCATCAAATGGCATATATAATACAAGTCCTGTAGTTGGAGGTTCTATATTGTTAAGATTAATAGTAATGGCGCCAAATGAGCTTTTGTTCTTGTTGTCTTTTACCTCAACCGTTAAGTTAAAAACAGGATTGGTTTCAAAGTCAATCGCATCTTCATTATTAATAGTTATTTTGCCATCCTCCTGCGAAATAACAAAGGCATTATTCGTATTGCCGCTTTTTATTGAGTACGATACTACTTGTCCATCTATATCGGAAGCTACCACCTTCCCAACCAGAGTTCCTGCAATACTGTTTTCATCGATGGAAAAAGTTTGATCGTTTATGGTAGGTGGACTATTTTTTTTTGTACATGAAGATAATATAAGAACAACCGATAAGGCGGTAAGCTTCAAAAAAAATGTTATGCTTTTCATATCAGACAATTTTTAAATGGTTAATTGGATTTTTAAATTCAGTTATATATATAAAGAATAAACATAAGTCTAGACTTCATTAATTATTTGTAAATATTTTAATTTGCTTTCACTGAAGTAACAATTTAAAGGTAGGAATTTTTAAATACCATTATCAAATTCTCTTTAAATATTTCCATATTATAATCCAGAATAATCGCCTTCCTGCCATTTTCTCCCATTTTTTCTCTTAACTGTTTGTCATCAAGAAGTTTTACTATCGCATCATGAAATTCCGCCGTATTATTGAAAATTAAACCGCAGTTATGTTTCTCAATAAGATCTTGCTGTGGTTTGCAATTTGAGGCAATAATGGGTTTAGCTCCGAGCATATAGTCGTAAATTTTATTTGCGACACCCGATTCATGCTGTGGGTTTTTATGGAAAGGAGCCAGACAGATATCAGATATTTCAAGGTAGGAAGGGAAATCTTTCATATCTATCCATGGAATATAATGTACACGATCTTTCAAAAGATCCGATTCTACGATTTGTGAAAACAGAGGATAGTCTTTTTTGTCAACCGGCCCGATAAGCAGGAAATTTATGGAACGGCCCTCTTCTATCAGGTTGATGAAAACTCTTAGCGCGTCAAAGATTCCTCTTCTTTCCGCAATCGCTCCGTAATAAAAAATAATAGGGAATCCTTGTTTAAATGGATTATTTGCAACCCCTTTGCTTTGGTATTCCGGTTGCGAAAGATCCGGCACATTCGGTAAAACGACAAACCTGTCTTTCTCCAGTTCATGATACTTTTTTAACAGCACATCCCTGAAATCGTTGCTGAGAACAATTATCCGGTCAGCATAACTTAAATATTCAGGTTCCTTTTTTTCCCATTCATCCGGCCGGGAAACAAGTCTCCTTAAAAATCCCTTTGTCCAGTTATAAGTCGTGACTGTATATGGGTAATTCTCATGAAGATCGAGTATCAATGGGATTTTAAGATTTGTCTTTCTTATTCCTTTGTATGCAGCACGCGACATATAAAGATCATGGACGTGAAGATATTCAACATCGTTATGAATGATGAATTTCTTAATTTTTGCTGCCCAGAACCACTCATAAAGTGGAATGGTGTTAAGCATAAAAAACAATATATTCTTGACTTTTTTCGGAATGTTTATTCTGGTGATATGAATCTGCTCAAATGGATCTTTATAGGTTGTGACAAACCCAAAGCATAAAACAAAAATTTCAAATCCCTGTTCCTTAAGAAGTCCTATTTCCCTGAGAACGCGGATATCATTATTCAATTCATTATCAACAACTATTCCAATCTTCATGATTTGGCATTTATAAGCAAAGGGATTATCTTTTTTGTCAATTCCCTTCTGCTGTAGAACGCGCTTGAGTTATTTTGGGTTATTGATTTTCCGGAAATCAGTTGCATCAGATATTCATAAATCCCTTTGGAATCCGAATAATCAAAAGTCCTTCCATACCCGCCAGTTCTGATGATTTCTGCAGCATCTCCATCGGAGGGGCCCAGGCATATAATTGGTCTGTCTGAGGCTATATATTCAAACAACTTCCCGGTTATAATGCTTTTATTACTCTGATGATCAGGGATAATCAGCAACAGGACAGAGGTATTAAGCATAAACTGAACTGCGGCAGAATGATCGACATATGTTATAAATTTCCGGTTTGAATCGCTGGTCACTGATTGTATAAGCTCCTTCTGACTTTGCACTACTGAACCTATAAATCTCAGGATAAATTCATTATTCTTTTCTTTAAATGACTGAAGAGCTTTTAGAAAACCATCAACAGGATAAATATCTGAAAGAGTTCCTACATAAGTAATTGTGAATACCGGAGGATCGGAAGAAAAGATTCCTGAAAAATCATCTTCATCATAGCCGTTGGTTATTACCTCTGTCTTATATTCTATCCCTTTTACTTTTGACTGGAATAATTTCTTCAGGGAAATTCCGACAGTTATAATTTTATCAGTTTTCCTGAGTACGGTTTTTTCATATGTCCTGTCAATCCATTTAGATATATAAGTAGGGTAGAACTGACTGTAATAGTATATTTCAGTCCATGGATCGCGCAGATCGGCAATCCAATTTATATTCAGATATTTCTTTTTGATCTTAAGTCCGATCAGTTGTGTCGAATGAGGAGGGCTCGTTGTAATAATATTTTGTATTCCTTCGGTTTCAATTAATTCGCATGCTTTTTGAAAGGCATATTTATTCCAGCCTCTTCTTGGATCAGGGATAAAGAAATTACCTCTTATGAATCGTAGGATCTTACCCTTTAATGAGTTATCGATACTATTTGCAAATCCGGCTGAAGGTATACGGGTTTGATCTTTATTATATATTCTGAAATAATTCGTTGCCGGGGTTGTGAAGATTCTGATTGATGAGGGCAGATCTTGCATAAGTGAATTATCTTTTACCGGATAAGCGGCAAATTCAGGAGCGACTGTGAGTATTAAGGGTTCCCATCCGGATTCAGGCAGATATTTTGAAAATTTTAACCAGCGCTGCACTCCGGATCCTCCGCTGGGAGGCCAATAATAAGTGATTATAAGAACCTTATTCATTCTAAAGCTTTTTTAACAAGCTTTGTAAAGAGACTTTTTCTTTTATGATTTCTACTAGCTGCTTAATCTGAACCCTCTCCTGTAACATAGTATCGCGGTACCTGATCGTAACACTGTTGTCTTCAAGAGTCTGATGATCGATAGTTATGCAATAGGGTGTTCCTATCGCATCCTGACGCCTGTACCTCCTTCCGATAGAGTCTTTGTCGTCATACTGACAGTTAAAATCGAATTTAAGATCGTGTACAATTTTTTTGGCAATATCAGGAAGTCCGTCTTTTTTTACCAGGGGCATTACTGCAAGTTTCACAGGGGCGAGGAACGATGGCAATCGAAGAACAACACGGATATCGGAGCTACCATCTTCTTTTTTGAGTTCCTCTTCCTGATATGCTGCGGAGATTACCTGCAGAAACATCCTGTCAACGCCTATAGATGTTTCTATGACATATGGAATATAAGATTCACCTTTTTCCGGATCGAAATACTGCATCTTCTTGCCACTGTACTCCTGGTGCTGTTTCAGGTCATAATCAGTTCTTGAATGTATTCCTTCAACCTCTTTGAATCCGAATGGAAATTTATATTCAATATCTGTAGCAGCATTGGCGTAATGAGCAAGTTTGACATGGTCGTGAAAGCGGTAATTTTCACTTCCGAAGCCAAGTGCCTGGTGCCATCTCATCCGGGTTTCTTTCCATTTTGCAAACCAGTCAAGTTCACTTCCGGGCTGAACAAAAAACTGCATTTCCATCTGTTCGAATTCCCTCATTCGGAATATGAATTGCCTGGCTACAATTTCATTTCTGAACGCCTTACCGATTTGCGCAATACCAAAAGGTATCTTCATCCTTCCTGTCTTCTGAACATTGAGAAAATTGACGAATATCCCCTGGGCTGTTTCGGGACGCAGGTAAATCTTATTGGCTCCCTCAGAAGTTGAACCCATCTCAGTTGCAAACATCAGGTTAAACTGCCGTACATCTGTCCAGTTTCGGGTACCGGATATTGGGCAGACAATTTCATTATCAATGATAATCTGCTTTAGTTCGACCAGGTTGGTTTCATTGAGAGCTTTTGAAAACCGTGCATTCAACTCATCAATTTTTGACTGATTTGCGAGAACTCTTGGATTTGTCTTCCTGAATTTTTTTTCATCGAAAGCTTCTCCAAATCTTTCCCTGGCCTTTTCAACTTCCTTAGTTATTTTGTCGTCAATCTTTGCCATATGCTCTTCAATAAGCACATCGGCCCTGTACCTTTTTTTGGAATCTTTATTATCAATGAGCGGATCATTAAATGCATCAACATGACCGGATGCTTTCCATATTGTAGGATGCATAAAGATCGCAGAATCAAGTCCGACTATATTATCGTTCAGCAGGACCATGCTGTCCCACCAGTATTTCTTTATGTTGTTCTTCAGTTCAACTCCATATTGTCCATAATCATAAACAGCACTTAACCCGTCGTAAATTTCACTCGACGGGAAAACATACCCGTATTCCTTGCAATGAGCGACCAGTTTTTTAAAATTATCTTCCTGAGCCATAATTGTTTTGTTTGTTTTTGCGGAAGACAAAAGTAATTCAAAAAGTTGGGTTATACAATTTCTTGTGGTGACAGATTCCTAACATTTAAGATGTACACACAATTTGAACCTTCCCATTTTTATTACCTCTTCCCCCTGACCCCCTCCCAGGAGAGAAGGGGGAAACAAAAACATTCACAGCTTCTTAGCCCCTCCCTCCTGGGGGAGAGCCTGCCCCGCCTCGGAGGGGCGTTGGGGAGAGGTGGATATAAACGCAGTTGGGAGTAATCAATAACATCTATTTGTATCTTTGCCAATCATTCAGAATTTGTGAATTATGAAAAAGAGAACTGATTTCCTTGTTATTGGTTCAGGTATTGCGGGACTCACTTTTGCTCTTGAGGCAGTGAAGTATGGCAAAGTAACAATTGTAACTAAGGCAAACCTCAATGATACTAATACCCGATACGCTCAGGGAGGTATTGCTGCAGTATTCAGTGAACCCGATAATTTTGAGAAACACATAAATGATACCCTGATTGCTGGTGGCGGGATTTGTAATGAGGAAGTTGTAAGAATGGTTGTTACTGAAGCACCTGAACGGATTAAAGATCTTATTGAATTGGGAGTCTCATTTGATAAGAAAGAAGATGGCACTTACGATCTGGCAAAAGAAGGAGGACACACTGAGCACAGGATACTTCATCATAAAGATAAAACAGGCGAAACCATTCAGAAGACTTTAATGGATCGGGTAAGGAATGAAGCAAATATCGAAATACTTGAACATCATTTTGCAATCGAACTGCTTACACAGCATCATCTTGGAGAAATAGTCAAGAGAAATTATCCTGATATTAAGTGTTTTGGCGCTTACGTGGCTGATCTTGTGAACCAGCAGGTGATAACCCTGCTTTCAAAGATTACAATAGTCGCTACAGGTGGGATTGGGAATGTATACCTTACCACCACAAATCCTGAAATAGCTACAGGCGATGGCGTGGCAATGGTCTACAGGGCGAAAGGTACAATTGAGAATATGGAGTTTGTCCAGTTTCACCCTACTTCTTTGTACGATCCGGAAAGGAAACCTTCTTTTTTGATTACAGAAGCCTTAAGAGGTTATGGCGCAGTATTGAAGAACCTTTCGGGAGAAAAGTTCATGAACAGGTACGATAGCAGAGGGTCGCTTGCTCCGCGTGATATCGTTGCAAGGGCCATCGATAATGAGATGAAAATCTGGGGAGATGATCATGTATGGCTCGATTGCATTCACCTGAATGCTGAGGGACTAAAGGACCATTTCCCTAATGTTTATGAACACTGTCTTGATCGCGGTATTGATATAACAAGGGATATGATACCTGTTGTTCCCTGCGCACATTATTCGTGCGGTGGCATTAAAGTTGATATTAACGGACAAAGTAATATTGACAGGCTTTATTCTTTGGGAGAAGCTTCTTCGACCGGGTTGCATGGCGCAAACAGGCTGGCGTCCAACTCACTTATTGAAGCGGCTGTATATGCTTACAGAGCTGCAATCCATTCAGGAAGCAGGCTAAAATCCCTGACATTTGAAGAACAGATACCTGTCTGGGATTATAAAGGTACAACACATCTTGAGGAGATGGTTCTGATCACCCAGAGTTGCAAGGAAGTTCAAATGATCATGAGCAATTATGTTGGCATTGTCCGATCCGATATCCGACTCGAAAGAGCGATGGTGCGTCTTGATATATTATACGAAGAGACGGAAAGGCTTTATAAAAAATCTCTTATTTCCAAGAAGATCTGTGAACTAAGAAACCTTATAAATGTTGGTTATATTATAATCAAAATGGCAAAGAACCGTCATGAGAGTGTTGGTCTTCATTACTCAATAGATTATCCTAAGAGGGCAACCTCAGAATTCTGAAAGACTTTATTTTTTATTATGAACCATCTTGAATCCACATTTGCAGGTAAAAACAGCTTCTGGAGATATATTGTAATGTTTGCTGTTATTCTCATAGTTTCAAACACTATCGGAGCAGTTCCTTTGCTGATTGCGACACTGATTAAGTCAGCTTCAAATCCGGCTGTATTCTCTCAGCTCGCTGCCAATCCGAATGATTTCAGTGTGGTAGGACTGGGTCAGAATACAGGTTTTGTTATGATGCTTTTCCCTTTCATCGCCGGATTAATAGCATTCATTCTCCTGATTAAACCTTTGAATAACCGGACACTTAGAATTACTATTAACGGGAGTGGTGGCATCAGATGGAACCGGTTTTTTATATCTGGGACCGTATGGCTGATCCTTTCTGCCCTTTATCTGATGCTCTACCTTAAACTCGATCCCTCAAACTTCTCTATTAACAATAAGACTTCTTCGCTGATTCTCCTTTCAATAGTTTCGGTTCTGTTTATTCCCTTTCAGGCAGCATTCGAAGAGGTACTTTTCAGGGGATACCTGATGCAGGGATTTGCCGCACTGGTTAAAAACAGATGGTTTCCTGTGATTATGACTTCAATTCTTTTCGGCCTGATGCATGGATTTAATCCGGAAATAAAGGAATTTGGATTTTTCACAATGATGCCACAGTATATAACTTTTGGCCTGATATTTGGCATTATTACAATCCTTGATGATGGTATTGAAGCCGCAATGGGTGCGCATACGGCAAACAATATTTTCCTGTGTATCATGGTAACCAACCGGTCATCGGCCCTGCAGACACATGCACTTTATGAACAGTTTAATATTCATCCCTGGACTGAATTCCTGGCACTTGTAATTACCGGCCTCATTTTTGTTTTGATCCTGAAAATAATTTTCAAATGGGATAAATTTTCGTTACTGTTTGAACGAATCAGGATTAATCAATTGTAGAGACAGGTCTCAGACCTGTCTCAGCTGAATTATAATAATCAAATCGGTATATTTCAGACGTTATAATCTGAACTTTTATCCTCTGTCCTGAAGTCCCCCCATTTTTCGCGGATTTCCTGAATAATGTTCCTGACATCATCAGCCTCAACAGCCGTAAGAAGTTTAAGACGTATTTCCTTAAAATGGGGCAATCCTTTAAAATAATTTGATAAATGCCTGCGCATCTCAAATATTGCTCTTTTCCCCTCTTTATGTTGAAGTGATTTATCAAGATGAAAAAGTGCAATATCAGCTTTCTCATTTACTGAGGGTTCCTGTAAAAGTTTCCCTGTATTAAGATAATGTCTTATATCCCTGAATATCCATGGTCTTCCCACCGTCGAACGGCCAATCATGATCCCATCCACACCATACTTATCGAACGCCTTCTTTGCACTTATGGGTCCGTCAATATCTCCATTGCCGATTATCGGGATTTTTATCCTTGCGTTATTTTTTACTTCACCGATAAGAGTCCAGTCAGCATTTCCTTTATATAATTGAGCCCTGGTCCTTCCGTGAATTGTCAATGCTTTAATACCAACATCCTGCAAACGTTCTGAGATCTCAACAATGTTCTTGCTGGCATCATCCCATCCGAGCCTGGTTTTCACGGTAACAGGAAGCTTCACCGATTTGACTATGGCTTCAGTCATTTCAATCATTAATGGTATGTTCCTGAGCATTCCTGCACCGGCTCCCCTGTTAGAAATTTTTTTTATTGGACAACCGAAATTGATATCGATCAGTTCAGGCTTTGCTTCCTCAGCAATAAGTGCTGCTTCAACCATAGAATCAATTAGATGCCCGTAGAGCTGGATACCTATTGGTCTTTCATAATCATAGATATCAAGTTTTCTTACACTCTTTTGTCCATCGCGAATTAGTCCGTCAGAGGAGACAAATTCAGTATACATGAAATCAGCTCCGTTCTTTTTGCAAACCATCCTGAACGAAGGATCTGTTATGTCTTCCATCGGCGCCAGAAATAGCGGCCTGTCACCCAGAAATATGTCACCAATTTTCAAATTCCTGAAATTTTTGTATATTTAAATGAATGCAAAATTAATAAAATGCCAGAAAAGCATAGCCACTTTAAATTATACAATGAATCGCCTGCATATCAGCTATTTGTGTCAATACTTATAGTCGCAGGTGTTGGTATTGTATCTATGATCATCCTGATTATTGCCGGAATTGCGATTTTTGATTCTGATATGTCGGTACTGGAAAAATCAGGAGCCGCATTAAGCAATACAGATTCCGGATTTCTGAGATACCTGCTGATTATTCAGGATATTTCACTTTTTATTCTTCCTTCGTGTATAATAATGGTGATGATGAAACCTGAATTTGCAAGGAGGCTGGATGAACTAAAATTACCTCTACTGAAGGAAATAGGTCTTGTCATTGTTCTTGCTTTTTGCATCTTTCCGGTTACCAGTTTTACCGGACAGATTAACTCGGCAATGCATTTTCCGGACTGGCTCTCAGGTGTGGAAAAGTGGATGGAGGAAAAAGAAGATTATGCAAACAGTATAATAAATCAGGCATTATTTGCTCCTTCTTTTGCCATGATGATCTTAAATCTCTTTATCATTGCTATTCTTCCGGCAGTCGGAGAGGAATTCTTTTTCAGGGGAGTTTTACAGAAGATATTAATTAAACTTTTCAAATCGGGGCATGTTGCAATATGGGTCACAGCTTTTATTTTCAGTGCCATACATTTTCAGTTTTTTGGATTTGTTCCCAGATTTATTCTAGGATTGATTTTTGGTTACCTGTTTTTCTGGTGCGGCACACTATGGATGCCGGTAATTTCACATTTTATTAATAATGCAGTTCCTGTAATAATGGCATATATACAGGGTATGGAGAAATTCAACGCCCCATCAGATACTCCTTTATGGAAGCTGGCACTTGCGCTTCCCTTGCCCGTCGCAATAGGGCTGGTAATTTTGTTTTATTTCAGAAATAGGAGTAAGATAATTGACAGGCCTGAGATTACTCAGGGTGATTTAATTTGAATTAGTCAATGTCATGGTCTGAGCTTCAGCTGCAATAACTTTTTCAAGTTCCCCTTTTCTGTAGAAATAAACCAGTCCGTATTGCTCATTTAATGTTTTTCTTAATGATTCAGGAAGTGAATTATGGAAATTTTCAACTTCATTCCAGAGCTTAAGAATAATTTCATCGGCTTCTTGTCGGAGATCGCAATTCTTTACTATATAATCGGAAGTTTTTTTTGCAAGTGTATTATGGTATGTCCAGGCTTCAATGAAATTTTCAAATCTGACTTTGACAACAGCAATTGTAGGATTTGTAATCGGACTAGCTCCCTTTTTTATTCTGAACTCTTCACCTTCAATTATCCTTCTTCCCCAGCTCATTAATTCGTTCTCGGTATTAAATGAGGGAACCGTTGATTCATCTGTCGCCAGGCCGTAAAAGGCCCTCGTTTCAGCCGGCAATTCACCGCGGAGTATTGCCATATTCATGACCCTGACAAAGTGAGTCAGATAAATGCGGGCCTTTCTTATTGATTCGTTGTAATCCTTACCCTTCTTATTCTGGGAAGATAACGCCTGCCTGTATAACTTGAAGTTATGTTCAAATATTGGCAGAAACTTCTCCAGGCTAACAATTGTTTTCGACGAAAATGCCAGTTTATTCGGAGGAAGCTCTTTCCCCTTTTCAAGAGCAATTTTCATAGCCTTTATCCGGGCAGTATCGGTGTTGGGCAATCTTCTGTATGGCATATCAGGGTCAGGTTGTTAATAATGTGTTCATAAGAGAAGCGAATGTAACAAATATTTGTTAATAACCAAGGCTATTCGCAAAAAAAGAGTATTCATGATTAATTGGTTTGATTTCTGAATATCCGAATTTGAGTTGTTTAAATACTTTCACATCCAATATTTAAACGAAAATGACCTGAAAATATTCCATCTCAGGGAGTTATAAAAAATAAATAATATTTTGACTAAATAGGAATATAGTCTGATGATTAGTAATTTAGCAGAATAAAATCAGTAACTAATTATTGTGATATGTTTAAAAGTGAAGTATATACCAAAAGACGAGAGGAACTCCGTAAAAAGCTGAAATCCGGAATTGCACTTTTTATAGGCAACACTGAATCGCCGATGAATTATCCTGATAATACCTACCACTTCAGGCAGGACAGCGATTTCTTATATTTTTTCGGACTCGATCTTCCCGCACTAACCGGAATGATGGATTTTGATTCAGGCAAAGACCGGATATTCGGAAACGACATCGATATGGATGACATCATCTGGATGGGTCCTCAGCTAACAGTCAGGGAGCTTGCCCAGAAATGTGGTATCTCTGAAACAGCACCGGTGTCTAAACTTGGTGATACTATCAAAGATGCCCTGTCAAAGAAAAGAAAAATTCATTTTCTCCCGCCTTACAGAGGAGAAACAAAGATGACCCTGGGCGTTCTGTTGAAAGAAAACCCCTGCCAGATGAAAACACTGGCTTCAGTTGATCTGATAAAAGCAGTTATTTCGATGAGATCTATAAAAGAAAAAGTTGAAATAGATGAGATAGAAAAAGCAGCGGATATTGCGTATGAAATGCATGTAACCGCTATGAAGATGTGCAAACATGGTGTGAAAGAGCAGGATATATTTGGAATGATAGAAGGAATAGCGCTTGCAAAAGGAGGCGGAACTTCATTCCCGATAATTCTGAGCATCAATGGACAAACTCTTCATAATCATTCACACGGGAACATTCTGACTAAAGGGAGGATGATGGTAACAGATGCAGGTGCTGAAACAAGCCTTCACTATGCCTCAGATATAACCCGGACAACTCCTGTGGGAGGAAAATTCAATGAGAAACAAAAAGACATTTATGAAATAGTGCTGAAAGCCAACACAGATGCAATCAAAGCGACAAAACCGGGTATCTCGAACCGGGATCTGCATTTTATGGCCTGTAAGATCATTGCAACGGAGATGAAAAGCCTCGGACTGATGAAAGGTGATGTTGATGAAGCTGTTGCCGCAGGGGCTCATGCTTTATTCATGCCTCACGGACTTGGTCATATGATGGGTCTCGATGTTCACGATATGGAAGGCCTTGGTGAAAACTATATAGGTTATAATGATAAGGTAAAACGAAGTGAACAGTTTGGTACGGCGTTTCTCAGGTTTGCACTGCCTTATAAACCGGGACATGTATTTACTGTTGAACCCGGATGCTATTTCATTCCTGAATTGATAGGAAAGTGGAAAGCCGAAGGGAAATTCAAAGAATACATCAATTACAATAAAATTGACTCCTATATGTCTATTGGAGGTATCAGGATAGAGGATAATGTTTTGATAACCGACAAAGGTCATAAGGTTCTGGGTAAACCCATACCTAAAACCATAAAAGAGGTGGAATCTGTTTGCTCTTAAATCTCTGTGTATCTCTGTGCTTGCTCCGTGTATCTCTGTGATAGTTCTTATTAATTGTTACACATAAAGCCACAGGAGGTTCACAGAGTACCACTGAGAAAATATGCAGTTTAAAATCATGGGCCGTCTTTTTGCAATAAGTGATATCCATGGTTGTTATAAGCCATTTTATGAGCTTATTGTAAATACAATCAAACTGACAAAATCAGATCAGCTGATCCTGCTTGGTGATTATATCGATCGCGGGGAACAGAGTAAAGAGGTTATTGATTTCATTTTTGAACTTAAAAATGGCAATTTTAATATTACGACCCTGACCGGAAATCATGAAGTGATGCTGGTTGATTCATATTATGAGACTAATGCATTGCCGTTATGGTTAATGAATAACGGAATGTCGACCCTGGAAAGTTTTGGAATTCAGGATATCAGAGAAATTGAAAAAAAGTATCTGGAATTTTTTACCTCGCTTGAATATTATAAAATTATTGGTAATGCAGTTTTTGTTCATGCCGGATTCGATGATTTTGCTGATAATCCTTTTGACGACAAGCAATACATGATCTGGGAGTGTCATCTTTCCTATAAAAATCCTGTTTTCTCAGGAAAGACAATAATTCATGGCCATCGCCCGAAAACCATTTCTTATGTTAAAAAGCAAATAGCGGAAAAGGCAAAAGTGATTCCTATAGATACAGGATGTGTATATGCAAATGAGAGTGGCTATGGAAATCTCTCTGCTCTTGAGGTTAACAGCATGATTCTGTATTCAGTTCCCTGTCAGCAGTAACAATCTCTGTGACTACTCTGTGAATCTCTGTGCATCCTCTGTATAACTCTCCCGCTCTACGGGACAAGTTGTGTAAGTTCTTTGTTTTAAAAATCAGTTACACAGAGGGCCACAGAGGGTACACACAGAGTGTCACAAAGACTACTTTATTTGATTTTTTCCAGAGTCTTCCAGCATTGATAAAGTCCGCGTGGCACATGGAAACAACCTTTCCATTTCCCTCCTTTAAGTGGCAGGAGTACTTCGCCCTGTCGGTTAAGATATCCGAACCACTCAGGATATTCTTTATCTTTAAAATGTTCCCATGTGTAATTATGAATGATATCAAACCATTTCAGGCACTCTTTTGATCCTGTCAGCTGATATCCTTTGAGCATTGAAATTAATGTTTCTATATGAACCCACCACAATTTCTGATCCCATTCGAGTTGCTGGGTAGGATGTCCCTTCCTGTCGAGAAAATAGAAAATTCCTCCATACTGCTTATCCCAACCATACTCTACCATCTGTACTGCGATACCCGCAGCAGTTTTAATGAGTTCAGGTCTGTTGAGCCGTTCCCCCAGATCCATAATGAACCACATAGCCTCAATAGCATGGCCCGGATTAAGGAGACGCCCCTCGAATGTATCCGAGAGTTTATTATCGCGAGTAAGGTTCTCGACTACCAGACCCAAATCGGGTCGGTAAAAGACATCCATGACCTCATGTATGCAGGTATCAATGGTCTTGTTCAGAAAATCTTTTTCGAGAAGGTGTTCAATCTCAAGAGCGAGATTGCACAGGATCATTGGCAGAGCAAAATTTTTAAGGCTCCGGGTTCCGGGATGTGATTTATCCCACTTCCCTTTGGGATTATTAACTTTTGAAAGAATTATATCAAATGTTTTCCGTGCTATATCGGCATATTCCTGGTTTCCGCTTGCCTTGCTCAGCTGTCCGAAGGCCATTGTAGCGAAAGTATATGAAAAAATATTGTAAGGTTCAATAATAGGCTTTCCATCCTGTGTTAGAGAAAAATACCAGTTATAGTTTCCGTCGTGTCCGAACTTTTTCAGAAACTCCCCTCCCTGTAAAGCACATTTCAGCCATTCCGGATTTTTCTCCAGGTTGTTGTAAAGCATTGAGAACTGCCAGACTTCGCGACCCTGCAGCCAGACAAATTTGTCAGTATCGAAAACATTTCCTGCCCTGTCAAGACAGGTAAAATAACCTCCGTATTTTGTATCTTGCGATTTATTAAGCCAGAAGGGTAAAACATTATTGAGTAGTTCGTCCTTGTAGAGCTTTGATAAAGAGTTGGAATCCATAATTAAAAGTTTTAAGTTGTTATTTTTTGCCTTTCTGAATCCACATTTCTTCAATTTCTTCCAGTGATTTTCCTGTTGTTTCCGGTAATAATTTCCAAACAATCAGCATGTATGGGACACACATCAGTGCAAACAGCCAGAAGGTTCCTGCAGGCGTTAATGCAGATAACATAAGTGGAGTAAGCTGGCCAATCAGGTAAGTCCCTATCCACAGAGAGAGACCGGCTATTGACATGGCGGCACCTCTTACCTTGACCGGGTACATTTCTGAAAGAAGGACAAATATCACGGCACAGATCGAAATGGCGCAGCAGAAGATATAGAAAAGAAAGAATATTAACAGAAAAACGGAGGGGATACCCAGTTTTGTTCCAAAAGCAAAAAAGATACCAATCAGTACCAAAGCAATTATCATCCCTGATACTCCCCAGTATACGAGTTGTTTCCGGCCTACTTTATCTATAATTATTAGCGCAAGTATGGTAGTTAACATATTCACAAGACCTACCAGGGACTGATAAAACAGTGAATCGCCGCTCGATAACCCGCTCTCTTTGAAAATGGTTGGTCCATAATACAGAACCGCATTTACTCCCATAAACTGACCAAGCATTGCCAGGGCAACTCCTATAAACAGAGCTAACCTGAAGCCGGGCTGGAAAAGCATTCTCCAGTTTGTGCTTGTTTCGGAAGCGACCAGGTTTTTTACATTACTGATCTGGATTCCGGCTTCTTTTTCTCCGTAGATTTTTTTGAGAATTACAGAAGCTTTTAATTCCTGCCCCTTAACTATAAGCCATCTGGGGCTTTCCGGTATGAGGAAAAGCACAATAAAAAAGAGTAATGCAGGCATAGATTCCATCCCCAGCATCCCTCTCCATACCTCGCTGCCAAAGATCTTATTATATAAGCCTGTGGTTGCGCCTTTTTCCAATAGCGTTACCGAATATTGATGCAATCCATAATTGGCAAGGTATGCTCCAAGGAATCCTACAGTGATTGCCAGCTGGTACATTGAAACCAGTCTTCCGCGAAAGCTGGGAACTGAAACTTCAGCGATATAAAGAGGGGAGATAACTGAAGCCACACCGATTCCGATACCTCCCAGGATACGGGCAATAACCAGTTGTACCTCATTTCCTGCCACCATGCATCCGATACCGGATATTGAAAACAATACTGCAGAAAGGAGCAGAACTATTTTACGACCGAATTTGTCGCTAAGTGAACCTGCAACCATTACACCTCCGATAGATCCTACAAGAGCACATCCGACATACCATCCCTTTGTTATATTATCAAGATGGAACTGCGATGAGACCTGGTCCACTGTTCCCGATATTACTGCAGTGTCGTATCCAAAAAGGAATCCTCCTAATGACGCAACAATTGATAACCAGACAACATAAATAATTTGATTTGAATGTTCCTTCATAATTATTTAATATTAAAATATTCTTTATACCTGTCATACAGGTGCCCTGCCTGGAGATAAGCTGACTGTGGACTCATAAAATGGGAAAACTCGAATGTGATACCTTTATCGTAACCCGCACGCTTGGCAGCTTCAAGTTTTAGCCTCAGCTTGTCAAATTTTATCGGAAGAAATCTGATAGGCATATCACGGTCAAAGGTTTCAGCATTTGTCCAGCATTTCATTTTATATTTATCTGCAAGTTTCTTATTTACTGAGAAAAATGCATCGAGTTCGTCATAATCAATGTCGCCATCCTGAAAAGCGCAAGCATCCACAACATCATGTATCCCATCGAATATTTCTCCCCATTCTTTTTCATGCTGCTGAACCGACACTGATTTTGCTTTTGTCAGGTCCCCCGAAGCAGACTCTACAGCTTTTTTACCATCAATCCAGGGTGATATAAATGTAGGAAGACCTCCCGAAACATCTTTGCACTGTTTACCCATGGCATGAAATGCTCCGATGGCTCCTTTTGTCTTCCGGCTTATTTCACCACTTATGTACCATCCCTGAAAACTTTTGAATTTACTCCCATAGTTTTTCCAGACTTCATCTATGACATATTTATTGTCTTCCACCTCCCATGACATATCGCCTGTGTCCCAGTATTTTCCGGAGTCGTATAAACCGAAATAAAACTTCATGCTGTACTTGGCAGCTAAGCGCAAGAACAACTCGAGTAAATCAACTGAAGGCATATAACACCCTTTTTTAAGCAAATATTCTGAAGGGAAAGTGATAAATTTCCGATAACCTGAACGTATCATTATCACAGTATCAATGCCTATTGCTTTGATATGGCCGAATTCAATATCCCACTCTTTTTCTCCCCAGTTCTGATGAGGTATATCATGCGATATCTCATCAAGAAAGGTACCTGTGATAGTCAAAGCATTTCCCTTAGGTACTATTAATTTCGACTCGGGATAGACTACAGGCGCAGGAATATTTTCCTTACCTGCACATGAAGCTATTGGAACTGCCAGTGTGGCCATTCCAGCTAATGCCGATTTTGTGAGGAAATCACGGCGTGATTGCTCTTTTTTCATGGATTTAAATATTATAAGGATTAAATGATCGTAACAGGAAAATCTTATGCAATGGTTATTTCTCCGATATGGTAAATACTGTCCCCTGACAAATATACAATATCTTAAATACAGAAACTTGTTTATTGATTATTTTTCCTGCATTCCAGGCCAGCTGGTTTCAATTCCCTGAGACCTGATCAGATTCTGAAAATCTAAAAGCAGATTTTTATTTTCACGAACTTTCGCCGGTGTGACTTTTTTATTCATTGCAAAGGCGATCAGCGACCCTGCAGATTCCCCAATGTTCCATTCCACCGGGTGAAGGCGATAACAGCCATTTGTAATGTGCGTTGTACCGATATTCTTATTTGCAGGTATAAGGTTTTCAATACGTTCCGGAATTAATGCACCAAGTGGTATCTGGAAAGGGAGAGAATCAAAATCAATGTAATTATTCCCTGTACAGGAGGGATGAAGATCAATATGATAATATCCGATACCTACACTGTCATAAAAATCAGCAGCGGTATTATTGTTTTTCCCGGTTATAAGAGATCTGTTTTCCCTGCCTACATGTTCTTCGAGAATTGTAAACAACGCCTTTATGCGTCTTGATTCGCGTATGTACGGATATTTTGCCAGCCCATCTTCCGTACCCATTATGTCCTTCCGGAGACGAAGGCCGGGCCAGCCACGACCATTACCGGGGCGCGGTGCTTCAGTCTGCAACCAGTACAAAAGTGATAAGCTCAATTGTTTGGAACTTTCAATTAATTTCTTAAACTCTTCAGGGCCTGCGCCTATCAGATTTCCGCTCATAAAATCATTCTGTGGCCAGTTGACTATAGTGATATCACTCTGGAAAGTCAGGGGTTTAAAATTATTTTTGTTAATTATTCTCCGATAGGTCCAGAGGTTTAAAAGTGGTGAGGTATCAGTTTTTTCAGGGTTGAAAGCGAGTTCTTTTGTTTCTAGTGTGGCCGGATTTGAGTAGTGAAGATCCAGGAGTTTCCCAGGCCATGATGGTTTAAGATCAGGCTTAAAATTGCTCCAGTAATCAAAATCACGCGGTTTTTCTATTAAATGGTCTTCTCCCGGAATATAATCCATCGCAAAACATGCCGTAAATGCCTGGTTACTCTCAGGATTTGCTTTTTCAGGTGCATGCAATTCCCGTGTTATATTCCGGGATTCGGCACCCGTTATAAATTCGGTACCTGCAAGCGGCAGGAGATCTCCCAGCTCAGTGGCGTCTATGAAATATGATGCCGTAAGTAATATACTTTTTCCCTGAATTTGATGGACTGCTTTTAATGACCTGACTTTATTTCCAGCAACATCAGCAGACACAATTTTATAATCAGTCAATAAGATTAATCTCTTTGATTCAATGAAAGGGGTCAGCATATTAAGGAGCACTTTCATTGCAACCTTCGGTTCATGACACAGTTTTGAAACAGAACCGTCGCCAGGATTTAAATAATTATCAGCCCTGGCCGTTTGCGTGAGGGGATAATTCTGCTTATAATAAAGTCTTATGGAATTTCGAAAATCGCGATAAAGTTGTGTGGCTCCATAAGTCTCGATCCACGGATGCTCATCGGGAGGCACACCCTGTTGTGAGAGTTGCCCTCCGACCCAATCTGTCTCTTCGGTTAAAATAACTTTTAAATTATTACGCAAGGCCGCCAAAGCTGCAGCACATCCTCCGAGTCCACCCCCGCAGATTACCAGATCGGCAGAAAGTTCATTTGCATTATCCTGCGAACCAGCACTCTTTTCTGAAGGATGGTAAATTTCATAAAGGCCCGAAAAGGGAATCGTTGCGAAAGCACCGGCGAATCCTGTGGAAATTTCAACGAATCTCTTGCGATTCATAATAAGGATTTATCCAATCAAATAATTCTTTCAGAAAGCTTTGAAGAATTCTCTGTTAAGCCTGGCAATATTAGCAAGTTTGATTTCTTTTGGACATTCTGCTTCACACGCTCCGGTATTTGAACAGTTTCCGAAACCGAGTTCATCCATTTTCTCAACCATTGCTCTTACCCGGTCTCTTGCCTCGATACGTCCCTGTGGCAGGAGAGCGAACTGTGATATTTTAGCCGAAACAAACAACATTGCCGAAGCATTCTTACAGGCTGCAACGCAAGCTCCGCAGCCAATACAGATTGCAGCATCGAAAGCGTCATCATATTTACTCTTCGGAACCAGAATTGAATTGGCCTCAGGTGCAGCCCCTGTATTAACTGAAATAAATCCACCTGCAATCTGGATTTTGTCAAAGGCTCTTCTATCTACTATGAGATCTTTGATAACAGGAAAGGGCTTTGCTCTCCATGGTTCAACCCATATTGTATCTCCATCATTAAAATATCTCATTGAAAGAGAACAGGTTGTTATAGCGGGAACAGGCCCATGCGGATGTCCGTTAATATACATTCCGCACGAACCACATATGCCTTCACGGCAATCGTGGTCAAATGCCACAGGATCTTTATCCTCTTCAACTAGTCTTTTATTGAGTGCATCAAGCATCTCAAGGAATGCCATCCTGGGAGACACATTATCCATCTGGAAGGTCTCAAAGTCACCTTTTGAATTTGCATTTTTCTGTCGCCATATTTTGAGTGTAAGCTTCATATCCTTATAAAATTATATTGTCCTTATCGATAATAAATAGTCCTTTTAGAAAAATGCTCAGTGCTCAGTACTCAGTACAAAGAGTATAGGGATTAGGATTTGACCTGTGCTCTGCGCTCTGTGCCCTGTGCTCTGTGCTCTGCGCTCTGTGCCTTTATTTATAGCTTCTTACCTTCATCTCCACATTCTCGAACTTAAGTTCTTCCTTATGCAGGATGTGAGGTTTACCTGCACCGCCATATTCCCATGCAGCTACGTAAGCGAATTCTTCATCGTTTCTCAAAGCTTCTCCTTCCGGGGTCTGATATTCTTCCCTGAAATGGGCACCGCATGATTCATTCCTGTTAAGTGCATCAGTTATCAGAAGCTCACTAAGTTCAAAGAAGTCAGCAACCCTTCCGGCTTTTTCAAGCTCCTGGTTGAGTTCATTGGATTTTCCCGGAATATTAAGATCTCGCCAGAACTCATCTCTGAGTTCCTTAATGAGTACCAGTGCTTTTTTAAGCCCTGCTTCGTTTCTCATCATTCCGCAATAGTCCCACATAATTTTGCCTAACCGTTTATGAAAAGAAGAAGCAGTTTGTTTTCCTTTTATGGAGATAAATTTATTCAGTCTTTCTATTACACTTTTTTCAGTTTCTTCAAACTCCGGTCTGTCTGTTGAGATTTTTGGAACCCTTATCTCATCTGCCAGGTAATTATTTATTGTATTTGGAATAATAAAATATCCGTCTCCTGAAGCCTGCATGAGAGAACTTGCACCGAGACGGTTTGCACCGTGATCTGAAAAGTTGGATTCTCCTATAGCATAAAGTCCGGGTATCGTAGTCATAAGTTCATAATCAACCCATAAACCACCCATAGTATAATGCCCGGCCGGATAAATTCTCATTGGTTCTGTATATGAGTCAATACCTGTGATAGTTTTATACATATCAAAAAGATTACCATATTTCTCCTCAATAGCTTCCTTACCCTGTTTTTTGATAGCGTCCCTGAAGTCGAGATTCACAGCCAGCCCGGTATCACCGATGCCATAACCCGCATCGCAGCGTTCCTTAGCTGCCCTCGAAGCAACATCACGTGGAACAAGATTCCCGAATGCAGGATAACGGCGTTCAAGATAATAATCTCTTTCATCCTCGGGTATTTCATTTCCCGGACGTTTATCTCCCTTTAATTTGGGTACCCAGATCCGTCCATCGTTTCTAAGGGATTCCGACATCAGTGTAAGCTTTGCCTGAAATTCATTGAGTTGTGGAACCGAGGTAGGATGAATTTGAATAAAGCTTGGATTGGCAAAGAAAGCTCCTTTCTTATGTGCTTTCCACACTGCAGAAGCATTTGAATTAACTGCAAGTGTTGAAAGAAAATAAATTGTGCCGTAACCTCCGGTAGCCAGCACAACTGCATGTGCAGCATGTCTTTCAATTTCTCCCGTCAACAGGTTGCGGGCAATAATTCCGCGAGCCTTTCCATCAATCAATACTATATCCAGCATTTCGCGACGTGGATACATCGTAACTGTCCCTTTTTTTATCTGCCGGTTCAGAGATGAATAAACCCCAAGCAGACACTGCTGTCCTGTCTGACCTTTTGAATAAAAAGTTCTTGAGACCTGTACCCCTCCGAACGACCGGGTGTCGAGTGTCCCGCCGTAATCGCGTGCAAAGGGTACTCCCAGGGCAGTATAATGATCAATTACCTGGTTGCTTACTTCAGCTGCCCTGTAAACATTAGCTTCACGGGCCCTGAAGTCGCCTCCTTTTATCATATCATAGAAGAGTCGATAAGTGCTGTCGCCATCATTCTGATAGTTTTTTGCCGCATTTATTCCTCCCTGCGCTGCAACGGAATGTGCTCTTCTTGGTGAATCCTGGTAACAGAATGTTTTTACACTGTATCCGAGTTCACCGAGTGCTGATGAAGCTCCTGCTCCCGATAAGCCAGTCCCAATGACAATTATTTCAAGTTTTTTCTTATTCGCGGGGTTGACAAGTTTTACAGATGCTTTATAGTTGGTCCATTTCATTGCCAGCGGACCTTCCGGTATCTTCGAATCTAATTTTCCCATGATTATAATTTTTTCTTTTTGGATTTATCTGAAAAACCATAAAGAGATTGAAATAAAAGCAAAACCTGCCGGAATAACTATAGCATAGATCAATGCTATTGGTTTAACAACAGGATTCCATAACCTGTGATTAAGGCCAAGTGTCTGGAAGGCTGAATAGAAGGCATGAAAAAGGTGAAATCCCAGCAAGGCAAAGCAGGTGAGATAAATGAAATCATATGCTGGAATCTTAAACAGGCTATGAGCTACAGAATAAAAATCTTCCGCGTTCCCTTTAACTATTCCAAGTTTTATAAAATAGAAATTGAACCAGTGAAGGATGAGAAAAGTAAGGATTATGGCTCCCGTCCAGATCATAAATCTTGAAAAGAACGATACCTCCGATTTGTTGCCACTAACATATCCTACAGGTCTTGACAACCAGTTCTGGATCTGGAGCCAGATCCCATATGTAATATGAATGAGTATTGCTCCAAACAGAACGACTTCCATAATCTTTATCAGCGGGAAAGTTGCCATAAAATGTGCTGCGGCGTTAAACGGACCGGGTTCGCTTTTGAGAAGCATAAGGTTGATAGACAGATGAAGCGGTAAGAAGGTGAGTAAAAACAAACCGGCCAATGCCATTGTGAATTTCTTCGTTATTGAGGAAAACAAAACTTTACTCATTGGATATTAAATGTTTAGAGTTTATCTTTTTGCCCTGGAAGGAAGTTTATCAAAGTTAGATGTATTAAATCAGATTTACAATATTATGCTAAATATCACAATCCCATGCCGCCACAACGCCCTCTCCAATTTATTGATAATTGGCTACCTTTACAAAATTATAATAATTATCAATATGTTTTTTTCATTCAAAGGAGGCAGAATTCACTATTCTGATTCCGGAAAAGGAAGTGTTATTGTTCTTCTTCATGGTTACCTTGAATCAGCTGAAGTATGGAATGGTTTTTCAGAGAAACTTGCATCAGCATTCAGGGTTATTACAGTGGACCTGCCGGGTTGCGGTCTTTCTGACGCAATCTCAACAAACAGGCAGACTTCTTATTTATTCAGAAAATCTATCGCGTATTTGAGAGTGGTATCAATATGTTCCCAGATTGGATAAAACCCTTTATTATCCAGTATATTACGGGCAATATATGCTTTTAGCTGAGTATGAATTATTGTTCCCGATATTTTTAATCCTGACCGATCTTCCTTGACGCCATTTGCAGCAGCAAACCGGATAAACTGATCAAGAAGGGCCTGTTTATCGAGATATTTTTCCATCTGCACCGGGTCATTGTATTTCTTGAGCGCCTCCCTGTTATTCTCAGTATATTTTAGTGCAAATCTGTAGATAAAAGATCTGACCTTGACGAAATATGGGGATACACCCGAAGTATCGACCGGGACAAACTTGTCTGGCATGATCCCCCCTCCACCATAAACTATATGTCCGCCTGGAGTAGTAAATTTCAGAGAATCAGAAAAATGAATACTGTCTGAAACTTCAAATTCGCCATGAGTATATCTTTGGTTCAGATCATCGAAATATTTTTCAAATCCGTCTTTATATGGTTTTTGTATTGATCTGCCGGTAGGAGTATAATAACGCGCAATTGTAAGCCTCATCCCCGACCCATCAGAGAAAGGTATAGGTTCCTGGACCAGTCCTTTGCCGAAAGAACGGCGACCAATGATTGTTCCACGGTCATTATCCTGAAGCGCCCCTGCCAGTATTTCGCTTGCAGATGCTGTCCATTCATCAATGAGTACAACAAGATTTCCCGTCTTAAATTCGCCTTTCCCGGTTGCTTTTGCATCACTGCGCGGGGAGGCTCTGCCTTTTGTATAAACAATCAACTGGCCTTCCTTCAGGAACTGGTCAGCCACCTGAACAGCTGCTTCCATGATTCCTCCTGAGTTTCCTCTCAGATCGAGGATAAGACTGGTCATTCCATGATCTCTAAGTTCGCGCAGTCCCTTCATAAACTCATCGAAGGTTGTCATGGCAAATGTGTTGATCTTAATGTATCCTATATGATCATTCACCATATAATCAACATCAACGCTGTAGATAGGAATTTTGTCGCGCGTTATTTCAAAAGGGATAAGTTCTTTCTGACCGCTGCGAAGTATTTTTATTTTGACAACCGTCCCCCTGGGGCCCTTGAGCTTTCCCATAATCTTCTCGTCAGCTATATGTTTCCCTGCAACAAGCGAATCATTGACATAAAGAATTTTATCTCCGGGCAGGAGACCAAGTTTCTCGGAAGGGCCACCCGGTATGGTGCTGATTACCAGAATCGTGTCTGTAAGCATGCTGAATGATATACCAATTCCCTCAAAGTTGCCCTGCAGGGGTTCGTTGGCCCGGGCAAGATCTTTTGCCGGGATGTAAACCGAATGGGGATCCAGCTTTTTAAGTATAGCTGGAATGGCACTCTCAACCAGATCATTACGATTTACGGAATCGACATAGTTAGACTCAATGACATTCAGGATACTGTTGAGTTTATCATTCCTCGGTCTGATCGGTGAATGCGCTGAAAAGTCCTTATTAGAAGGAAGATATCGGCCGATAATAATACCGAGAACCATAGTAATTCCAAGAATTACCGGGAGAAAGACAATTCTTTTTGAGTTATTGTAATTCATAAATGTTTTTTTCAGGGTCAATATATACCAGTTCTATTCCGGCACGCTTCAAAAGGTCAAGCCCATCAGTATTGTGATATCTGTTACAATATACAACTCTTTTTATGCCAGACTGAATTATAAGTTTTGAGCACTCCATACATGGCGATGTTGTCACATAGAGGGTTGACCCTTCACTTGAATTATGCGATTTGGCAACTTTTGTAATAGCATTGGCTTCTGCATGCAGAACGTATGGTTTTGTAGCATTATTCTCATCCTCACAGACGTTTTCAAATCCTGAAGGGGTCCCGTTATATCCGTCTGAAATAATCATTTTTGCTTTAACGAGCAACGCACCTACCTGTCTTCTTAAACAGTATGAATTCTGCGCCCATATAAGAGCCATTTCCAGATAGCGCTTATCAAATGCAACCTGTTTTTCACCGTATGGTTTCAGATCAGTTTTATCTGGCATTATAACTTGAGTTTGCATCAATTTTAAAAGGCGTTAAAGGTAATTAATTTATAATTGTTTTACTAATAAGATTAAACAACCCTGTTTGAAAATATAGGCCTTTGAGATTCTGCATAAATTCACATGATCACAATTATTCATAAATTCATTTCGTTAAAGTTATAATGGAATAGACTAATTTTGTATGATTGAAAGAAAAGAAATATTCGAGCTAACAAAATTATTGCAATCATGTTCAATACTGACCACTTACATCCGATTATAGTGCACTTCCCGGTTGCACTGATAACTGTTGGATTTTTTGTTGAAGTAGTTTCACTCTTCTTTAAAAGCGAAAAGTGCCTTTCAAAAACCGGATTTTATCTGATGGTGCTGGGATCACTTGCCGCAATTGCCGGATGGTCCTCCGGTCATCTGTTCACTGAGGCACCTACTCAGGGTGAGATTTTAAACGTATACCTGAAACATAAAACAGGGGCACTTGTTACAATGATTCTTATAGTTGCCGGAACCATCTTCAGAATTTGGCTGATGATAAAAAAGAAAGAGGAGACCGGCTTAAAATGGATAGCTTTCGGCTTTTATCTGATGTCTTTTATTGCCGTAGTATTCACTGGATTTATGGGCGGTTCAATGGTCTATGATTTCATGATGGGTCAGGGATAATTCGATTGGTTTCTAAAATATTTCCCAATTGTAAATTACCCGGCTCTTTAATCAGAAGTAAAATATACCGATTATTTGATGTGATCGGTTAATAACATTTTGACTTATCAACCGTTTTTTAAAAAAACCAGGTATAATTTTGCACCAGGTCATCTGTATTATGTGATCATTTCTGATCAAAAATGCAGACTCAGAAGTTCTTATTTGAAAAGAAGATTTATGAAGAAGGTAATTTCGGTTTTTCTGTTCCTGATCCTTTTTACCGGTTTATACGGGCAGGCAACTTTCACGGATAAGCGCGACGGTAATGTTTACCGGACCATTACAATTGCAGGGGCTACCTGGATGGCGGAGAATCTAAAGTACAAAGCAAAAAGCGGGGCATTCTTTTTTGATAATGATTCAAACAATATTCCGGTATACGGTGTGCTTTATGAGTGGGAAACAGCTTTGAAAACTTGCCCTGACGGTTGGCACCTTCCATCAGGAGCTGAATTTCAAACTCTTATTAATAATTTTGAACATAATAAGAGCTGGGGTAAAATAACCTCGGATCCCTTTTCATTCGGTATTCAGCTGGGAGGGATGCAGGATTATGAGGGTACATTTTCTGAGATGGATGAAAGTGGCTATTACTGGACTGCAACTGAGTATGATAAGACCAATGCTGAATATTTCAGTTATCTTTTAATTGACGACATGCCTGTAATTGATATCTCAAGAAAAGAAGATATGGCAGATATTCATGGAACAGAAAAGTCTAATAAATATTCCGTACGGTGTCTCAAAAATTAATGCTTAGCGAGAATGTTCTCCTCTCCGGAGATATTCTGAATATGATGGGAAATCATCCCTGTCGGAGTTCTTTTATCAGAACCGATATTAATCGGGCCCAAAAGAAAAAAGGCAATAACTTCCTGTTTTTATTGATTATCTTCCTGATTCTGTCGGCCGGTTGTGCCACCCAGCATAAATACAAGAAGTACAAACCGATTCCCTGCCCCTGCGAGAAAGAAAATAAAAAATAATTCAGATCTTTTATATTCATAGAATACTTTTTCTGTATACTCCTGTCTAAAAATTATTTTAAATTATTTTAACGTATTTATACGTCATATTAAAAACATAACGTATATTTACGTCAAAATACTCTTGTCATGGCATATAATAAAAATGAACTATTCAGCCCGGAATTCCGGAAATGTTCAACTTTGTTTAAAGCTTTGGGTCATCCTGCCCGATTGGCAATTCTGAAATACCTGGCGAAAACAAAAACATGTATTACCGGCGATATTGCTATTGAGATACCTCTTGGAAGGACTACTGTCAACCAGCACTTAAAAGAATTAAAAGAAGCCGACCTGATTCAGGGAACGACTGAAGGCGCTAAAACCTGCTATTGTTTAAATCCTGCAAAAATTCTGGAGTTTAAAAAAATAGCAGAAAAATTTATAAACGACATAAATATTTCTGCAGAATTTGATTGTATATAAAATCACCTTTTCATCCCTTAAGATTGAATCACATTCAATTTTCAAATTTAAAATAAATGAAAATACTTATATTATGTACAGGCAATAGTTGCCGAAGTCAGATGGCGCAAGGATTTCTTCAGTCATACAGCAATAAATACAGAGTCTTTTCAGCCGGAACATTTCCGGCAACAGAAGTTAACTCCAGGGCAATTACGGTGATGAGTGAAGAAGGTATTGACATCAGTCGCAATACACCTGAAAACGTGAACCTGTATCTTAATGAGGAGTGGGATTTTGTCATAACAGTTTGTGATGACGCTAATGAAACATGTCCCGTATTTCCGGGGAAAGTAATGCATCGCCTCCATTTTGGTTTTGAGGACCCGTCAAAAGCTTCGGGGTCGGAGGAATTCATAATGAGCGAGTTCAGACGAATAAGAGATGAAATAAAAACAACATTTTACATATTTTATAACGACTTTTTAATCTAATATGAAAGACTCTTTTTTAATTGGGAAAGTTACTGCCTCAGGTACTCTGGTCCCTCAAATTTCAACCGAAATCAGTGTCAAAGATTTTCTAGGTGCCATTATGGTGCGCTGGGGAATCAACCGCAATAAATACAGGGTCGGTCCGGGGCTCTATGCTGTCGGCACTCCGGGTCCTGAATCGGAAGTGTTTGTGACCGCAAACTACAAACTTACATTTGACATTCTTCGCAAAAACATGACAGGCTTAAATGTGTGGATCTTAGTTCTGGACACAAAAGGTGTTAATGTATGGTGTGCTGCAGGAAAAGGAACGTTCGGTACAAAAGAACTTGTCAGCAGAATAAGGCTTGTTTCTCTTGAAAGAATTGTAAATCACAAACGATTAATCCTGCCTCAGCTTGGGGCAACCGGAGTTGCTGCTCATAAGGTAAAAGAGGAGACAGGTTTTAACGTTCATTACGGTCCGGTTCGTGCTACAGACATAAAAAAATTCATTCTCGATGGTAACAGGGCTGAAAAGGAAATGAGGAAAGTTACTTTTAACTTTAAAGATCGCGTTAAACTTATTCCAAATGATTTCATGTATGGGAAGTTTTACCTGCTGGGAGCAATGGCAGTTCTCTTTTTGATATCAGGGATAAGCGGGAACGGTTTTTCTTATAAAGATTTTTCAGGGGAAGGTGGGCCTGCAATATTAAAAGTATTTCTTGCATATATTGCGGGAATTGTAATTACACCAATGCTTCTTCCATATATTCCTGCGAGGAAATTTTCTGTTAAGGGATTCTATGCCGGAACTGTGGTATTTCTAATTCTTTTATTATCGAAGTACACCCGGGGAAATATCTTTGAAATAATATCCTGGTTTCTCATCATGACCGCAATTTCTTCCTTCCTGGCAATGAATTTTACAGGTTCATCGACATTTACTTCATTATCGGGTGTCAAAAAAGAAATGAAGATCTCAGTGCCATTTCAGATAGTGTTTGCATTGGTTGGAATTATTTTACAGGTTGTCGGGAAATTTATTTAATAACTTAATTATGAAAGATTTAATGTATCTTCCTGATGTAGTCACGCTTGAATTGTGTGAAACTACTTGTAACGGATGCGGAATGTGCATAAAGGTTTGTCCTCACGAAGTGTTTGAACTTTCCGGGGGAAAAGCTCATATCATAAGACGAGATTATTGCATGGAATGCGGGGCATGTGCTTTAAATTGCCAGGTGCAGGCAATAAAAGTAAATTCGGGTGTTGGTTGTGCTGCCGGTATAATTAACGGGATACTCAGGAACTCGGAACCTACATGCGGTTGTTCTGAATCAAAAGCAAACTGTTGCTAGCATCAAATTGACTAACTATCATAATATCTTCTTATGAAACCTAAACTAAAGTTTTTTGACCGTTATCTTACAATATGGATATTTCTGGCAATGTTTATCGGAGTTTTTTCCGGATATTTTTTCCCTTCGATTGCAGCATTCTGGGATTCTTTAAAATCTTCACCAGAAAGTACTACCAATATTCCTATTGCTATCGGCCTGATATTAATGATGTATCCGCCCCTGGCCAAGGTAAGATATGAAGAACTTGGAGGAGTTTTCAGGAACTTCAGGATACTTGGCCTCTCCCTTATTCAGAACTGGATCATAGGACCGGTTCTCATGTTTACCCTTGCAATTGTATTTTTCAAGCTTTTTCCGGGGAAAGACAATTCAAACCTGCCATATATGTATGGAATTATATTGATCGGATTGGCAAGGTGTATTGCCATGGTGATTGTCTGGAATGATCTGGCCAAAGGTGATGCAGAATATTGTGCCGGGCTGGTAGCATTTAATTCAATCTTCCAGGTATTATTCTTTTCAGTATATGCATGGATTTTTATTGCTGTATTGCCCGGATGGTTCGGTGTTCCTACTAATGAGGTTGTAGACAGAATAACCATAGGACAGATAGCAAGAAGCGTCTTTATTTACCTTGGAATTCCATTTATCACGGGGTTCCTTACCCGTTATATTTTGATAAGGGTTAAAAGCAAGGAGTGGTATCACACCAGATTTATTCCTAAAATCAGCCCCGTCACACTTGTGGCATTGTTATTTACAATTTTCGTAATGTTCTCACTCAAAGGTGAATATATTGTAAAGCTGCCCCTAGATGTTATCTTAATCGCTGTTCCTCTGATAATTTATTTTCTTATCATGTTCCTGTTTTCTTTTTTAATGAGCAAAAGGGCAGGTGCATCTTATGAACAATCAACGACCCTTTCATTTACAGCAGCAAGTAATAATTTTGAACTTGCAATAGCCGTTGCTATCACAGTTTTCGGGCTAAACTCGGGAGAAGCATTTACGGCAGTTATAGGACCCCTGGTGGAGGTACCAATTATGATCGGACTTGTAAATGTTGCTATATGGTTTAAGAAAAAGTATTTTGTACCTTTAAAGTCTCTTTAGTATGAAATTTGAATACTGATTAAGATCTTTCTTTAAACCATTTTCAACAAAATAATCTGGTCTCATGGTAGAGAGCCTGATAACCATGTCGATAGCAGGTTTTTTAACCGGCTTCATCTTTTCAATGCCTATTGCTGGCCCTATAAGCATTATGATTACTTCAAATGCACTTAAGGGTAGACTGCGTTACTGTAATCTCTTCAATTTAGGTGCTTCATTTGGTGATTTTATTTATGTGTTTATTGCGGTTTATGGACTTACCAAGCTTTATATTTTTTATAAGCCAATTATTCCTTATATATTTTCATTTGGATCATTGTTGCTCTTTTTTCTGGGCTATAAGATTTTCAAGACAAAATTTGACATCGAACACCTCGAAGACAAAATTCATCTTTCCGATAAGATTAAAAAGAGAGAGAGAGGAGCCTTCTATACCGGGTTTATGATTAATTTTCTGAATCCGACTTTGTTTATCGGATGGCTCACATCATCTTTACTGGTCATTTCCTTTATAGCCGCGCTGGGCTTTCATACAGGGGGATTAGCAATTAAAGTTGACCAGAATGCCAAAGAAATCAGCAACATTGAAGGGAAAAAAATAGAGAGCAATCACGACTCTGTAATAAAGAAGCTTGATAATTTTCAATTGCTAAAAATTAAAGAACGTAAGGTTGATCAGACGGTATTTCCCGCGTCTTTTCATCTTGCAATCAGTATTTGTTATGCTTTGTTTATAGCTCTTGGCAGCATAGTATGGTTCTATCTGCTTACTTTCCTGATTGTCCGATACAGACAAAGGATCAATATTAAGATAATATCAAGCTTTGTGAAAAGCCTTGGGGTTTTCTTATGTTTTATAGGAGCTTATTTTGGATACCAGGCTATCAAAATGTTTATTAATTTGAAAAATTGAAAGTACTATGTTTCAAATTATTTTTTGCTCCCGGTTTTATGCATAATAACTGTTGTCTCTTCCAGTGTAACAATGAATCCTTTTCCGACTTTTTCAAAATAAGGTGTTATATGTTCTATAAAAGGTTCAATTTTATGAGACTCATCAATTATTTCAATTACAAGAGGAATTTTCTCTGAGATTTCCCAGAGTTTGTCAGTGTAAATCTCACTGCTTGCGCCGTAACCCATAATGCCTTTAAGAACTGTGGCTCCTGTTAAACCGTATGATCTGGCTTCATAAACAATTATCTCATAAAGTGGCGAATGTTCAAATTTATCGGTCGAACTTATATAAATCCGTAACCGTTTTGCTTTGTCATCAGGTTGCATTGCACTAATATATTTTGGTTAATAAAACTCCAATAAAGGTTGCTCCAATTCCAAGAATGACGCTGAGTCCGGTGTAAATAAAGAAGTGAAAGAAGGAGCCATCCCTTAAAAGTGCCAGGTTTTCATTGGCAAAGGTAGAGAAAGTGGTGAACCCACCACAAAAGCCGACTGTCAGAAACATTTTCCATCCTGGTGTCAGCAAAGAGCTTCTGTCAGAAAATCCATAAATTAAGCCAATTAAAAAACAACCGCTGATATTTACAAAAAACGTTCCGAAAGGAAATGCTGAAGGGAAATTGCTTTGGACAAATCTCGATGCCAGGAACCTTGAAATGCTTCCAAGAAATCCCCCTGTTCCTATGAGCAGCAATGTTCTAATCATATCAAAATGTGATGGCTTAATTTACACTTAACTTTTTTTATTACAAGTGTTTTCGACTCTCTGAAGTCTTTATTATGAATCAAAATACCTGTCAGCAAAAGTACTATTTAAAAGTATAAATTGAGTTAATTGATTTTTTGCAGGAAATCATATTAAATTTGAGTCTGATTCTTATTCTTTGTCCCGACTTCTCCGGCTGGTGGATTTGGGAATATATGTTGATTTTCGGACCTCTTATTTTAAATTGTTACAAAATGATGCTCCAAAAGGATAAAACTGATAAAATTAAAATTGGGCTTTTTGGAATCGGACTCGAAACATACTGGTCACAATTCGACGGATTATTTGACAAATTAAAATCATATCAGTTGAAGATCAAAGGTCATCTTTTAAGTTCCGATGCTGAAGTTGTTGATGCCGGAATTGTAGATAATCCTGATAAAGCTATTGAGGCAGCCGGACTCTTCATAGAGAACAGGATTGACATTATATTCCTTAATATTTCGACCTATGCTTTATCACATAATGTCCTGCCACTGATCCAAAGAGTCAATTGTCCGATAATCATTCTTAACCTGCAACCATCTGAAGCTATCGATTATAGTAAATTCAATTCAATGGGTGATCGTGGAAAGATGACAGGTGAATGGTTATCTTATTGTCAGAGCTGCGTAACGCCTGAACTGGCAAGTGTATTTAAAAAGGCTGGCATTAAATACCACCTTATAACCGGGTTTCTTGATGAAAAATATGTGTGGGATGAAGTTCATGAATGGATTTCTGCATGTAATGTAATGAAGATCATCAAGAACAGCAGGGTGGGAGTGATGGGTCATTACTATAATGGAATGCTCGATGTATACTCCGATATTACAATGTTTGCTGCTGCTTTTGGATGTCAATTCGAACTTATTGAATTCGGGATTCTGAAAAGATTGAGAGAAGATATTTCAGCCAGTGATATACGTTTAAAGCTCAGCAAGTTCAGAGACTGGTTCAATGTTTCAGATGAATGTTCTGGTGATGAGCTGGAACAGGCGGCACTTAGTTCGGTTGCTCTGGACAGGCTGGCAGAAAAACTCAGACTGGGCGCTTTGGCATATTACTATGAAGGTGAAGGAGATAAAGAATCAGAAAAAATTGTTACTACTTTAATACCCGGAATGACTTTGCTGACAGGCAGAAATATACCAGTCGCCGGGGAATGCGAGATAAAAAACGTCCTGGCGATGAAGATAATGGATTCCTTTAGTGCCGGAGGTTCATTTTCAGAGTTCTATGGGATGGATTTTAATGAAGATATCATTCTGATGGGACACGACGGTCCGGCACATTTTAAAATTGCAGAAGGAAAAGTAGGACTGATCCCTCTTCCGGTTTTTCATGGAAAACCAGGAAAGGGGTTATCGATACAGATGAAAGTTGCTAATGGTCCGGTAACGCTGCTCTCTGTTTGCCAGGATAGTGAAGGGAAAATATCCCTGCTTGCAGCTCACGGATATTCTGTTGAGGGGCCTACGCTTCAGATAGGCAATACCAATAGCAGGTATAAGTTTCAGTTATCTGCGAGGGAGTTTATCGATAGTTGGTCAAAAGCAGGACCTTCTCATCATTGTGCCATCGGAACAGGACATATTTCTTCCCGGATCAAAAAATTGTCAGAACTTCTTAACATTGGTTTTGAAAAGATATGCTGAAACCAGGAATTTTAGTGCTGGCGATGCTTTATTGCACCTTATGCCATGCCCAATGCGACTCAACTTATGATTCTTCTGCCAATCAGATTAATCTTAAGCTTTCCTACAATAGTACTGTTATTTATCCGGGTATGAGCATAGGGATTGAATATCCCTTGAAAAATATGAATGGGCAGATACTCAGGAATCATAAACCTGTAAGATGTGTCAGAAAAGGGAAATATATTTCGGGAAATTTAAACTGGTACCACCACCCTGATTTTCATGATAATTTATATCTGACAATTGAGTGGGTGATGCGGAGAACCAGATTTACAGGATTTGTTTCAGAGTTTTCTGTCGGACCCGGAATTAGCCGTACTTTTCTTGGAGGTACAACTTACAAGGTCGATGATGCCGGAAATATATCAATTGTAAAGCTCGCAGGTTATAATTATGCTCTAGTTACAATAGGCGGAGGATTTGGTTATGATTTTTCAATTGTGAAGCATATGCCATTTTCGACAGTGGCAAAGCTGAACATAATATCTATGTTCCCATATAACAGTACAATATATTTCAGACCGGTCCTTGAATTTGGAATCCGGTATTCATCGGGATGGTCAAAAAATAAAATAAAAAAGGAACCTGTTACTATATCAAAATAATAATGAGAAAAGTAGTTTTCTTTAGTTTAATATTTTTGTTTTCACGATGTCAGAAAGAGCAAATTACTATTTCCGGGAACGTTTCCGAAGCGTTCTATGTTGAAAATGCAGGAGCCTCGATGCGAGTCCTGGTACAGGGAAATACTGCAAGCAAAACATTTATCCTTTTCATTCATGGCGGTCCGGGAGTAAGCTCATACTTCTATGACACAAAATATATCAGCAAAAATATCGGGGATAAATACGCAATAGTTTACTGGGATCAGAGAAACGCCGGAGCATCACAGGGAACAGTCAATGGAGGAAACCTTCATCTTGATCAGATGGTTGATGATCTGAAAAAGGTGATTGAGGTCCTTAAGTTCAGGTATGGGCAGGACATGAGTCTGTTTTTACTGGGTCACAGCTTCGGGGGCCTTTTAGCTGCTGATTTTATAACCAGGCCTGGGTACCAGGATATGATAAAAGGTTTTATTGATGTTGACGGAAGTCATAATTACCCGCTGAATGATACTCTTACACGACAGGCATTACTCACCGAGGGAAATTATCAGATTTCACAGAAAAAAAATGTTAGCAACTGGACGCCCATTGTCAGCTACTGTATAAACCATAAAGGTAATTTCAGCCTGGAAGAATCACAGCAACTGGAAACATACGCAACTCAGGCAGAGAACTATATTGACAGCATAAATCATTATAATGTTGTAAACCTCGTATTAAAATATTCTATTCCTGATAAAATTCCTCTAACAGCAGTACTATGTAACCTTCTCTATTCGGAAGATTCAAATTTTAATAAAGAACTGGCAGTAACACAATTTTCAACTTCCCTCAATATAGTAACAGTTCCTGTCCTTGTGCTGTGGGGAAAATATGATTTTACCTGTCCGCTGGCATTGGGTGAAGATTTTTATAACCGGATCAGTTCGACAGATAAACGTATTGCTGTATCGGTAAAAAGCGGACATAATATGATATTTCAGGATAAGCAATTTTTCTGCAATGAGATCGATGCATTTGTCCTGAGTCACAAGTAATTAACATACTTTTCCATTATGATTATCAATTTATTACTTCTTGCGGTTTTCGGTATTTCTATGGCACATTTAGAAGGTGTTGTTGTGGTATATCTGAGAAAAGCTCTGGGGATGCTCGATTCAGAATCAAACAAGGAATCAATAGAAAAATTTCCTAAGCGTTACCTGCACATTGAGATGTCACGGGAGGCTGCTACAATAATAATGCTTGTTGTAATTGCTTATCTTACAGGTGGATCGTGGATTGAAAAAGGAATCTTCTTTCTCTGGACTTTTGCTTTCTGGGACCTGTTCTATTATTTATCGCTTTACATCTTAATAAAATGGCCTCCAAAACTTACCACAATTGATGTCCTGTTTCTTATACCAATGCCCTGGATAGCCCCGGTTTGGTTCCCATTAAGCATTTCGGGTCTGACAATATTAGTTATAGCTCTGCTGGCCATTCTTGGAATTATTTAAAGGTTTCAGCAGAAACAGGAATGTAAAATCAAATTGGAAGGGTTTAAATCAATGATTATATAAGTAGAGACGCCCAATTTGGGCGTCTCTACTTATTATTTGGACGTCCCTACATTGCAGGTCACTATTCTGTTATTTCATATACTGAGCTGGTAAGAGCTGCTCCTGATCCGACATTCAAACCTATTTTCAAAAGATAGTCACCCGTATAGCTCTTTCCATTTTCGGACGGACCAAACCGGCGTCCATCAGAAGAGATATTAATTTCCTGTATTTTATAAGTTTTAGCGGGATCAAGCCCCTGCAAACGAACCTGATTAAATTTTTCTCCGAACCTTGCATTAAGGGTATAAGCAAATAGGACAGCCTTGTTTTTTGAACTGTTTACATACATGAGGACTGCCCTGTTTTCATCATAAGGTGAGACAAGCCGGTACAAATCACCATGCCATATCACGTCACTTAGCCTTTTATAATTGGCTATTGCATCCTGACTGAACTTCAATTCTTTTTCTGTGAGCCCGTTTACCTGGATATCATAACCAATTTTGCCCATCATTGCCACATCTGTTCTGAATTTAAGCGATTGTTTGCCCCACGAAGTTATATGGTTGCATATAGCGAATGAAGGAAAAAAGTATGAGTAACCCCATTGAATATAGACTCGTTCAACCGGATCAGTGTCATCACTTGCCCAGAATTCAGTGAAATACCTGAGAGCTCCATAATCAACCCTTCCTCCTCCACCGGAACAAAGCATTACTGGCAAATGAGGGAATTTCTGACGAAGTCTTTCAAGTACACTATAAAGACTATTCACATAATCAACATAGAGTTGAGATTGCCTGTCTTTCAGATAAACGGAATAGGCATTAGTCATCATCCTGTTGCAATCCCATTTGATAAATGCAATTCCCGGATATTTTGTAAGCATCCCGTCAACTACATTAAACACAAAATCCTGAACTTTTGGATTTGTAAGATCGAGAACGAGCTGGTTCCTGAAGTAATTCTCTGGACGGTTTGGCAGCTTAAGGATCCAGTCAGGATGATTTTCATAAAGTTCGCTTTTTGGATTGACCATTTCAGGTTCTATCCAGATGCCAAATTTTACTCCGGTACTATCAGCTTTCCTGACAAGATAACCCAATCCATCGGGCAGCTTTGCTTTATTTTCCTGCCAGTCACCAAGTCCTGCACGGTCGTCATTCCTTGGATATTTGTTGGCAAACCATCCATCATCCAGGAGGAAGAGATCAAGCCCCATCTTTTTTGTATCATTCAGTAAGCTGACTAATTTAGGTTCATTAAAATTGAAATAAGTTGTTTCCCAGTTATTCAGAAGCGTAAGACGGGTTCCTTTACCATCCAGGATTCCATAATTCGCTGCCCAATGATGAAGGTTCCTGCTGGCTAATCCCTTTCCCTGATTAGAATATGTAAAGATAAATGAAGGAGTCTTAAATGGTTTTCCCGGCTGAATTGAGTATTCTGAAGCGAAAGGATTGATTCCGGAAATAACCCGGAGAGAACCTTTTTCATCAACTTCAAAAAGGAACCGGAAATTACCCGACCAACCCAGTGTGCCTGCGATAAGCTCACCACTTGTTTCATCTGATTTTCCATTCAGAGACAGAAAAAATACTGGAGTCTGGTACATATGGGCACGAGTACCTAGCTTGCTGTCGAGGATTTTGATTCCGCTGGTAAGTTCATTCTCCTGCATCTTCATCTCTTCAGCCCAGTCACCATGAAATTGTGTGAGCCAGTATTTATTTGCATCAAAATGAAGCATAGATGAAGCGTAATTAAAGACAGTGACAGGTTTGGCCTCCTTCTGCACAATTTCAACCCACTGTTCTATTACATCTTCGGCAGAGTATGCCTTAATATGAAGAGTAACTTCAACCGGATATTCAGGATCTTTAAGCAGGATATTTGTAATAGTTAAATCGCCATCTGGTTTCTCAATATTGTGACTTACATACTTCAGTTCAAGGGATGGATTTCCGTCATTGTGCGTCATCCTGATAGCTGGTTCGAAAAGATTATCGGTACCAAAAGTTGCATAGGCAATATGATCTGCATTTCTAGCAAATTTCAGTTCGGAAATATTGTCAAGTTTAGAACCCAGATAGACCTGATAAAGTCTTCCATCCCTGCCATTGACTTTAAAAACCAGATCGGTATTTAAAGTTGATATCGGGATAAAGATATCGGGTGGCTGGTTGACAGGAGGTTGACCGATTGGAGGTTGTCCCAAAGTTCCAAAACTGATTGTAAAAATAAGGGTGATTAAAAGAAAAATATTTTTCATAAGTATTTAGTTTTGTGTTTATTCACAATTAATATTTTATAATTAACACCGAATATAAGAAGATTATATTTTTAAAACATACCCAATTATAAGTTATTCTTATAAATTTGGATAATTTTTAACTACTAACCTGTCTTTTTCAATTGAAATGAAATTAGCCCGTACTGTTAACCAAATTCTTCATTTATTTCTTGTTGCTGTCCTGTTTACTTTCCGGACATATTCATCGCCATCGCATAATTCGTTTAATAACTTTCAGGATACGGTTCATACACAGAATTCTCCAAAGCAACCTGTCTATATAACAACCCGGCTGGTAACTTCAAAGCCGGTCATTGACGGAAAGCTCGACGATGAATGCTGGAAGAAAGGTACATGGGCATCAAACTTCCACCAATGGATTCCCAAGGAGGGAGCTAAGCCCACTTATCCTACTGAATTGAATATTCAGTATGATGACAAGAATCTGTATGTTGCCATCAGGGCATATGATGGAGAACCAGGAAAAATTATGAGGCTGGCAGGCGCACGTGATGAACAGGTCGGAGACATGGCAGGTGTAAATTTTGACAGCTACCGTGATTATCGGACAGGGTTTGAGTTTACCGTAACCGCATGGGGTCAGAAAGTTGATCTTGTATTATTCAACCCTAATAACTGGGATACAAACTGGAATGCAGTATGGAAGGTAAAAACCGGATTGGAAGATTCAGCGTGGGTTGCAGAATATGAGATTCCGCTCAGTCAGTTGCGTTATAGCAATAAAGATGAACAAGTGTGGGGAATGCATGTCTGGCGCTGGATATCGCGACTCCAGGAAGAGAGCGATTGGGAGATACAGAGTAAGACAGGTCCCGGAGTACTTTTTAACTTTGGTGAGCTGAGGGGTATTAAAGGATTAAAAAAATCACGTCGTCTTGAAATATCACCATACACGCTGGGAGATCTTAAAACCATGCCAAAAGAACAAGGGAATCCCTTTACGGAAAAAGGAAGGACCTGGGGTGGAAATGCCGGACTCGATGCAAAGATTGGTATTTCAAGTAACTTCACTGTTGACCTTACTGTAAATCCTGATTTTGGACAGGTTGAGTCCGATCCATCAGTGATGAACTTAACAGCATTTGAAACTTTTTATGAGGAGAAGCGACCCTTTTTCCTTGAAGGACTGACTATTTTCGATTATAAATTTAACAACAATATTCTGTTTTATTCCAGGCGAATAGGTCATGCACCGTCGCTTTCCGTTGCTCCGAATGACAACCTTTTTGTGGATGCACCTGACAAGACAGCCATCATCAGCGCTCTTAAACTCAGCGGAACGACTTCAAACGGACTTTCAGTTGGATTAATACAAAGTGTAACTGCAAATGAATTTGCCAGGCTAAGTGATAAAGATGGAAACAGGAGCAGCTTAATAGTTGAACCTCTGACAAGTTACACAGTTGCACGTATACAGAAAGGTTATAATGCGGGTAATACGGTAATTGGCGGAATGCTGACATCGACGAATCGTGATATCTCAAACACGAATCTTGAGTCGCTCAGCACCAATGCTTATACAGGAGGCCTGGATCTCTTAACACATTGGAAAGACAAAGAGTTTTACATTGATGCCAGGCTTATCGGCAGCTTCATAAACGGAAGCAGGCAGTCGATCACTGCGCTTCAGGAATCGTCTGCCCGCTATTACCAGCGGCCGGGCGCCAGCTATCTTAAATTTGATTCTACAGCCACTACACTCAGCGGATACGGAGGCAAATTTATGATCGGTAAAGGTTCCAAAGGGCTATGGAAATTTGCAACCGGAGCAACTTGGTTTTCCCCGGGCCTTGAATTGAATGATCTGGGTTATATGACTACCGCTGATGTAATAAATCAGGACAATGTGGTTTCGTACGGAATAAATCAGCCTTTTTCAATATTCAGTACCTGTGATATAAGCCTCGAACAAATCAATACATGGGACTTTAATGGAGAATATCTTGGCTCAGGCGCCAATCTCACATTAACCTCGGTGTTCAAAAATCAATGGAGTTTCGCTGCAAATGAAATCTATCATACGAAGACTCTTGACACCAAAATTCTTCGCGGAGGGTATGCCATGATAATGCCATATACAATTACCTCAACCGGGACCCTGGCTACCGATCAGACAAAAAAAATTACTGGCAGCATGCTTGGTAGTTATCAGTATACGGGTAATAATTCAGCCAGAAGCTATCAGGTTGAACCCGGAATAACCTATCGACCGATTAATAATCTTAAGATAGGAGTGACTGCGAATTATATGAATAATCATGACAGGCTGCAGTATGTAACCACAAGCTATGATGTACCCGGCAACAGATATATACTCGGTACCATTGATCAGAAAACACTGGGGCTGACTTTCAGAGTTGATCTGAATGTGACTCCTGAATTTTCAATTCAATACTATGGCAGCCCGTTCGTTTCTATAGGAAAATATTCACAGCTAAAGTTTGTTACAAATCCTCGTTCATCAGATTACAATAACAGGTTCGAAATTTATCAGGATCAGGCGCTTTCAGAAGGTATGTACCAGTTATATGACTACAATAACGGACCAAGAATTGATTATTCAATTGCCGACCCTGATTTTAATTTTCATCAGTTCAGGTCTAATCTGGTTGCCAGATGGGAATACCGTCTGGGATCTTTCATTTATTTTGTATGGTCATCGGACCGGACTGAGAACACTGTTCAATCAAATGCGACCATTGGTGAGTCCTATAAACAGATAAGGAGTATATTCCCGAATAATATTTTTCTTATTAAACTGAATTACTGGTTTTCTCTGTGATTGTCATAATCATTTGTTCTCTTTTTCTAAATATTACCCCCTTTCATTTTCCCCCACGGGGGAAATGATTAACTCCTTCCCCCGTGGGGGAAGGGTGGGAAGGGGGTGTAAATAAAATGGATTAAAATGGATATCATTTTCAGGCCTATTGAAGAAAAAGACAATAAAGAAATTGCAAATCTTATACGTGGGGTTTTCAGGGAATTTAATATCCACAGACCCGGAACGGTTTATTTCGATCCGACAACGGACAATCTTTTTGAGCTTTTCAGGGCGCCCGGATCAGAATACTGGATAGCGGAGGAAAACGGAGTTATAATTGGAGGCTGTGGTGTCTATCCGACTCCCGGATTGCCTGAAGGATGTGCCGAGCTTGTCAAGTTTTATATTTCAGCAACACAGAGGGGAAGAGGAATAGGACGGAACCTGATGGAAAAAACCTTTGAGTCAGCTAAAAAATACGGATACAGGCAATTATATCTGGAATCCCTTCCGGAATTAAACAGGGCCATCAGTTTATATGAGAAGGCTGGGTTTATATTTATCTCAGGACCCATGGGTAAATCAGGTCATTTCGGCTGCAATATCTGGATGCTTAAAGATTTGTGATGCTAGAAATCTGTTGAAGCATTTCCAAGTATCCTGAAATTATATGTAACCATAAAGATTGGTTGGCCGAAAATTGACATCTGGTAGCCTTTCACAACACCATTCTCGTCTTTGAAAAAGATTGAGTACGGATTCTTCCTGCCAAGAGCGTTATAAACAGTAAATGTAAAAGAGGAGTGATTTAGTTTTTTTGCTTTCAGGTTACCGTTTATGGTTGCAGCAAAATCAAGTCTCATATAATCGGGAATGCGGAATTCGTTCCTTTCCGAATAAAATACCCGGTCTACGTTAAGAAAATCATAGTAAGCCACCGGATATGTTATTGGTCTTCCGGTATTGTAAACAAAATTAGTTGTAAAATTCAGTCTTCTGAAAAACTTCATATTGGCAACGAATTTAAGATCATTGGGTTTATCATAGTTTGCCGGAAAATAATTTCCATTGTTTATTTTCTCTTCTTCATATTTTCCGTCTACTTTCAATAAAACCCGCGAATAGGTATAGCTTATCCACCCGGTGAGCATCCCTAGCTGTTTCTTAACCATAAATTCTATCCCATATGCTTTACCGTTCCCATTGAGGATATCAGTTTCGAGATGATCATTCATCAGTAGTTCCGCTCCTCCCTTATAATCGAGAATATTTTTTAATATTTTATAATAGCCTTCCACCGATATTTCAAGAGCTTTATTGTTCAGGTTCTTGTAGATTCCCAGTGAAAACTGATCTCCTCTTTGTGGCTTAATATAATTATCGCTCAGCTTCCAGATATCTGTCGGTGTCATAGAGGTCGTATTTGAGATCATATCCAGATACTGGTAGTTCCTTTGGATCCCTGCTTTTACCGACAGGTCGGGATCGATGACAAACCTTGAAGAAAACCTGAACTCGAGGCCCGGGTACGTCTTTATTATTTTCCCGCTTCCGTAATGTATTGTATCAACAATATTATCCAGACTTCTCGGACCATCAGGATTATACTCCAGTTGAGTCTTAGGTCCGAATTCAGTAAAGAGTGTGAATCGCAAACCTCCCGATAGTAATAACCTTGGTGATATTTCATATTCATCGCTGGCATAAATTGCCGGCTCAAGCGCTCTCTCGCTTTCCAGTTGTTTAGGCACTATCACAGAATATGTTCCGACCGGCTTCTGATCACCTGGCATAAGGTAATAATTTGTGGCATCAAGACCGAAATCAATTTTATGTTGATCATTGGGCCGGTAAGTGAAATCAGCTCTGAATATTTGTTGATTCAGTCGGTAATACAATGAATAAAACGATGTTGAATCCTGTGTTGAATTGTCATGATACTCATAGTTGCTTAAAATGGCTGAGAATTGGGAAGAGAATCGTGGGGTGTAAACATGCCTCCAGTTAAGGGTTGAGGCCAGGTTACTGTAACTTATGGTGCTTTCTTTATAATAATTAAAATAATCATTGCTTAAATAACCTGAAAGTGTTATTGAGTTTTTATCATTCGGATTAAAAGTCAAAAGACCCTGGATATCATAAAAACTGGCGCTGCTTTTTTGCAGCTGGATGTTTTTAAGTTGTTTTAAGATCCAGTCTGAATAAGTTGTTCTCGTGCTGATAATAAACGAAGCCTTCTTTTTTATTATCGGACCCTCGATCATTAATCTTCCTGTAAGCGGGCTTATTCCACCACTTACATTAAACTTTTCCATGCTTCCCTGTTTTAAATCGATATCCATAACAGAAGAAACCCGTCCCCCGAATTTTGCCGGCATGCCGCTTTTGTACAGCGTAACATCCTCAATCATATCAGAGTTAAAGGCAGAGAAGAATCCAAAAAAATGGGAAGGATTTATGATTGGAGCGCTATTTAATAAGATCAGGTTTTGATCTGCGCTTCCTCCCCTGATGTTATATCCGCTTGATGCTTCTCCGACAGACTGAACTCCTGGTAAAAGTAAGGAACTCTTGAATACATCCACTTCTCCCATCCCCATTGGGATTTGCTTAAGCATCTTAATATTGATTTTCTCAATACCCATTCTTACGTTTCTGACTATATTTTCCCTGTTTGCTGAAACAATAACCTCATTCAACTGATTTGTATTTTCAGCCATTTCAACATTTAAAGCTCCATCGGAATATATAATAATGTTTCTGACTGTCTGACGCAGGCCCACCATCCTGAACTCTGCCTGGTACTGACCCCTGGGCAACTCAATTGAGTAAAAGCCAACACTATTGGTGACTGCTCCTATTTTCAACTTTGCGATATAAATAATAACTCCAGCCAGAGCTTCTCCTGTTTCAGGTTTGGTAATTGTCCCGGAAAGAACAACTTTTCCATCGTTACTCTGGCCTGAAGGATTACCAATTTTAAATACTTTGTACTCGTCATTAATTTGTTTATCTTCAGTCTTCCGCACAGATCTTGAGTATTTGACAGTATCGGCTTTCGTCAGGTTCTTTTCAAGATATTCAAGATATTCTTTTCTGAAATTGGTCTTGATAGTGTACCCTTTTGAAAGGATGATCTTATTTTTATCTGTAATAATAAATGAAAGCCCGCTTTTTGCAAATGATTTGTCAAATATGGTATTAAGGTTTTCATTTTCAGAATTGATATCCAGATAAAGGCTATCCACCCAGTTATTTGAGTAATAGATCTTTACAGCCACTGTTTTTTCAATTGTATCAGCCAGGTCCCTGAAAAGTATCTGTTTGAAACGGAGCGACAGGTTATTATCCTGAGCTTGTATATCAAATACCAGGAATAAAAACGGCAATATGTAAAAAACCTTTTTCATCTTCTTTATTTTCCGACAGCACTCAGGGAATCGTAAAATTTCAAAATACTGATAAATTGATTTTTATCAGCCTGTCTGATCCTTATCCGCGATATATGAATATACTTTTTAACTTCATGGGCTTTCTCTCCGAATAGCTTAAGAAGTTTCCTTTTTCCAGTTAATCTGTAAAAAACATCACCGACACTAAAATAATTTTCAGGCGAATATTTGTACTCATTTAACCCGTCTTTTACATAAAATGACGAAGTGTGTTTTATCACATACTTGCTCTTCCCAAGGTAAGCTATTTCATAAAATCCCTCTTTCAGGTTGTACATGGAAGATTCCGCGAGCCGGAAATTTCTGAAAATTAAGCTGTCATTTTCAAGATAAAGATTAAACCCTTCAACGATGTCTTTATTTAAAGCAATTTGAGGGAACATGTAATTTATTGTCCTGCTTGTATCAGTATATATAACCTCATCCAGGAAAGTGTCATATTGCAATGTCATATTGCTATATCGCCTGGTACGGGTAAATAGTGTAGAGTTGCGTTTTTTATCAGGGAATAATAGTGGTTTATAAATACTACGGCCATAATAAGATTCATATTCCTTCCCATTAATAAATTCACCGCGCGATTCAATTTTTTCTGAGTATGAGCTTTTTATATAACTGATCTGTCTGTTAGTAAGAGACCCCAGATTACTATTTTCCAAGTTATTTATTGAATTATTATTTAACAGATTACCATTCTGACCCCGGGAAGGAAGAACAAATGGAAGAAGAATGAGCAGGAAGAGAATTTTCAACTTAAAGGCAAAGCACTCGAATTTCATTTCCCGAAATAACAAATTTTTATAATCTGAAATACTTTTGGCCCTATTATTTTTAATTCCGGTATTATCTTTATTAAAGCTGAAACTTGTGTTTTTGTTTAGGCTTTATTCAGGTTTGGTTATAACATAGTTTCAAAAGAAGTTATAAATTTAGTAAAAATTGTTAAATGAAGAGAACTTGGCTGAAGTCTGGTGTTGTTTTAATTACAGTCTTTATACTTTGCACCTGTATTGATCCGTACACTCCAAAACTTTCAGGCTACTCCTCTCTTTTGGTAGTCGATGGACTTATTACTGATGCGAATAGTTCATATATCGTCAGGTTATCAAGAACATTTCAGGACCAGAATTCAATCCCTCCCTGGGTTTCTGATGCTACTGTATTCATAACTGATGATGCAGGAAACAACAATAATTTGATTAACGGGGGAAACGGGATTTATAAAACAGACAGTATCCAATTTATAGGAATCATCGGGAGAGCGTATACATTACATATTATTACCCAGGAAGGCTATACATATATTTCAGATCCATGTGCAATGCAGCCTGTTCCTGACATCGACAGTGTTTATTTTGCGAGGGATCAGGAGCTGGTAAACAACAATACTGAAATCGAGGATGGAATCAGAATCTATCTCGATTCAAAGCCGGGCGACAAAAATCAATATTACCGGTGGTCATATGAAGAGACCTGGAAATTCAGAGTGCCGGATCCTAAAAAGTATGATTATCTTATCGGAGGTACAGTTATTCCGGTTAAAAACGTTAAAGAATTTTGCTGGAAAAGCAATAAAAGTGATGAAGTATTAATCCGTTCGGTTAATTCAGGAGAAACTGGCCCGATTAAAAATGTACCTATATTTTTTATAGCAAGTAATAAGTCCGACCGTTTAATGATTGAGTACAGCATTCTTGTAAAGCAGTATTCCATTTCAAAAAATGAATACGAATTTTGGGATAATTTACAACAAGTTAATGCAAGCGGGGCAGATATATTTGCATCACAGCCATTCCCTGTAGTCAGTAATCTCCATAATATCAACAATTCGAAAGAACAGGTACTGGGTTATTTCCAGGTTTCAGCTGTAAAACAAATGAGATTATTTATTCCATTCAGTGAATTTGCAAAAATGCATCTGCCCTTTTTCCTGTATGATCAATGTGCAAGGATTGTAAAAGACCCGAATGATTATCCAACCGGATATGGCGGATCTCCACCCACATTGGACGATTTATATTCGCTTTTTTGTATAAGATCGAATTATTATTTTATTGAACCACAGTACAATTCTTTAACCGGAGCCATTGAAGCCTTGGTGTTCACTACGCCGGAATGTGCAGATTGTGAATTGACAGGAACCTCTAATAAACCAGACTTCTGGGTTGATCTCAACTGATTTGTTTTAACCTTAAATTGTATTGTTTTCAAATTTGTGTCAGATTCTTACTGTATTGACCGTTAGAGGAAGTAATAAGTATTATATTTGTTTTCCGGTCAATTACGGTTCAATTGACGTGAATAAAAAGGATAACAACTGCATAATGTTAAAGAGGCACAAATCAATTATTACTATAGTTGTTCTCTCTTTACTTTGCAGCTGTATTGATCCGTACACTCCAAAACTTTCAGGCTACTCCTCTCTTTTGGTAGTCGATGGACTTATTACTGATGCGAATAGTTCATATATCGTCAGGTTATCAAGAACATTTCAGGACCAGAATTCAACTCCTCCACCGGTTTCTGATGCAACTGTATTCATTTCTGATGATGCAGGAAACAACAATAATTTGATTAACGGGGGAAACGGGATTTATAAAACAGACAGTACTCAATTTAATGGCTCTCCAGGGCGAACATATGTTTTGCACATAAAAACCAGTGACGGATCGGAATATGAATCGGACGCATGCCTGATGAATCCTGTTCCGGATATTGACAGCATATATTTCGCAAAGGATCAGCAGCTGGTCAATAATGGAACACAGACCCAGGATGGCATTAGTATTTATCTTGATTCAAAAGAGGGAGATAATAATCAGTATTATCGCTGGGCTTATGAGGAGACCTGGAAATTTAAGGTATCAGATCCGAAGAAGTTTAATTATGTAAAAACATCCGATCCCAACAATCCTATCTTTATGCCAATTGCAGATGTTAAGGAATTCTGCTGGAAGAACAGACAATCTGATGAAATACTGATAAGATCAATCAGTGATGGGCAACCAAAAAAAATAAGCAAGCAACCGGTTATTTTTATAGCAACTGGTGAATCTGACAGGTTATTGCTTCAATACAATATTCTGGTAAAGCAATACTCTATCTCAAAAAATGAATTTGATTTCTGGAATAGTCTGAAACAGGTAAATGAAACCGGAGGAGACATATTTGCCAGACAACCCTATGCTGTTCTGAGCAATATTCATAGTACAAATAATCCTAAAGAACGTGTTTTAGGTTATTTCCAGGTGTCGGCAGTATCACAACAAAGAAAAAATATACTTTACAGAGATGTTGCTTTGATGGGTCTGCCTTTTTATTCTTATCCGTGCAGAACATTGGAATATAATCCCATGGATTTTGCAACCCTGTGTATGTGTCCACCTCCGACCTGGGACGACGTTTACTGGCATTTGTGTATAATTGAAGATTATGCTTTTATTGAGCCAACATTTAATCAAGTTTCAGATATTCTTCTGGAATTAGTATTTACCAGACCGGAGTGTGCAAATTGTGAGTTAACCGGAACTTCGAAAAGACCTTATTTCTGGGTTGATCTGAACTGATTTGTTTTAACCTTTATAATAAAGTTCTCATATCCTGGTCATTTTGAAAGGAGTATGGTGTAGTTATTAATTATTATCTTTAGTTTACGCGTCAATTTCAGTACAAATGATATGTTAAATAAATCAAATCAAGCTACATGTTTAAGCTGAGGCTCAAATCAATAATTGCTTTAGCATTTGTTTTTATATTTAGCACATGTATTGATCCGTATACTCCCAATCTTTCGGGTTACACTTCTCTTTTGGTAGTCGATGGCCTTATTACTGATGCGAATAGTTCATATATCGTCAGGTTATCAAGAACATTTCAGGACCTGAATTCAACTCCTCCCCCGGTTTCTGATGCAACTGTATTCATAACCGATAATGCAGGGAACAGCACAATCTTGATTAACAAGGGAAGCGGGATATATAAAACAGACAGCACCCGGTTTAATGGCATTCCCGGGAGAACATATGTTCTGCATATTAAAACCAGCGACGGGTCGGAATATGAGTCAGCCGCATGCCTGATGAATCCTGTTCCCGACATTGACAGCATTTATTTTGCAAAAGATGATCAGGTGATCAATAATGAAACTCAGACCCAGGATGGTATTAGTGTTTATCTCGATTCAAAAGAGGGAGATAATAACCAGTATTATCGCTGGGAATATGAGGAGACATGGAAATTTAAAGTACCAAGTCCGAAGAAGTTTAATTATATAAAAACAGCCGATCCGGAAAATCCCATCTTTATGCCGGTTACTGATGTTAAAGAATTCTGCTGGAAGAACAGCCAATCTGGCGAAATACTGATAAGATCAATCAGTGAGGGGCAACCAAAAAAAATAAGTAAGCAACCGGTTATTTTTATAGCAACTGGTGAATCAGACAGGTTATTGCTTCAATACAGTATTCTGGTAAAGCAATATTCTGTTTCAAAAAATGAATATGATTTCTGGAATAATCTGAAACAGATAAATGAAATTGGCGGTGATATATTCGCAAAACAACCATATACTATTCTCAGCAATATCAAAAACATTAATAATCCTAAAGAACGTGTTTTAGGTTATTTCCAGGTGTCAGCAGTATCGCAACAAAGAAAATATATACTTTACAGAGATGTTGCTTTAATGGGTCTGCCTTTTTATTCATACCCATGCAATACATTGAAACTTGATCTTTTGTATCTACCTCAAGGATGTCTAAACTGCCCACCTCCGACCTGGGACGACCTTTACTGGCATTTGAGTATAGCTTTAGATTATACTTTTACAGAGCCGATCTATAATAATGTGTCAGATGTTCTGTTGTATTTGGTTTTTGCCAGGCCCGAGTGTGCAAATTGCGAATTAACCGGAACTTCAAAAAAGCCAGATTTCTGGGTAGATCTATAATGATTTGTTTTTGCAATAAATAATAGCGTTCTCATTTTTATATCAGATTCTTGTTGATTGGATGGTACTGGGTACATAATAAATATTATTTTTGTTTCCCTATTAATTACAGTTCAATAGACATGAATAATCATATAACTACTGCTTCATGTTAAAAGTGAAGCATAAATATATTATTGCTTTGTTTGCTCTCTTTTTGCTTTCTACGTGTATTGACCCTTATAGTCCACAACTTAAAGGGTACAGCTCTCTGTTGGTTGTTGAGGGTTTGATTACAGATGCAAATACCTCATATACAGTTAAGCTATCCAGAACATTCCAGGTACAGAATTCTATGCCGTCGTTGGTTTCTGATGCAATCGTATTCATTACCAATGATGCCGGTGGCAACAGCAATTTGATTAATAGAGGAAACGGGATCTATAAAACAGACAGTACTCAATTTAATGGCATTCCGGGGAGAACATATGTTTTGCATATAAGGACCAGTGACGGGGTGGAATATGAATCGGACGCTTGTCTGATGCAATCCGTTCCCGACATTGACAGCATTTATTTTGCAAAAGATGATCAGGTGATCAATAATGAAACTCAGACCGAGGAAGGGGTAGAAATTTATCTTGACTCAAAAGAGGGAGATAATAACCAATATTATCGGTGGGATTTCAACGAGACCTGGAAATTTAAAGTGCCGGATCCCAAGAAGTTTAATTTTAATATGGCTGACAGCGCAATTACTGCGGTTACTGATCTCAAGGAATTTTGCTGGAAAAGTCAAAGATCCAGTGAAATATTGATATATTCCAACTATTCAGGTCAGGCTGCCCCAATTAAGAAGGAGCCCGTAAATTTCATTGCAACCGATCAATCCGACAGGTTGCTCATTCAATATAGCATTCTTGTAAGCCAGTATTCGATTTCAAAAGAAGAATACGATTTTTGGAATAATCTGAAACAGGTAAATGAAAGCGGCGGCGATATCTTCGCTAAACAACCATTTACGGTTCTCAGCAATATTCATAATGTCAGTGACCCGACTGAAAGGGTTCTGGGTTATTTCCAGGTTTCAGGTATGAAACAAAAAAGAAAAAACATAACTTTCGGCGAAATTTCGGGTATGAATCTGCCTATTTATCAATATCAATGTGAACGACTGGTAAAAGATCCGACTGATATTCCGCATGGATATGAGTCGCCTCCCCCTACCTGGGATGATTTATATTCAATGTATTGTATAACTTCAGATTATTATTTTGTTGAACCTCAGTACTCTGCAGGAACGTTTAATCTTGAAAAGATGGTATTTGCCAGACCTGAATGTGCTGATTGTACAATAACCGGAACTATAACCAAACCAGATTTCTGGATCGATCTTAAATAATATGCAAAATCTGAAAAAATATTATGATCTGATTGGCCGGATACCTAAACTGAATATGAGAATTTTATTTCTTCTCACTTTTCTTTTCAGCCGCCAATCATACTCCCAGCAATTAATTGATAAAACCAGCGATTCTGATATTCGGAATTTTAAAGAAGAGATTTTTGTCAGGACTGATCGCGATATTTATATTTCCGGTGAAGAGGTCTGGTTCAAAGCTTATACATTGAACGGGCTCGCTAATACTCAAGATGACATAAGCAAAGTGGTCTATCTGGAATTACTCGACAAAAACAACTTCCCTTTAAGACAGGTAAAAGTAAAGATCGAAAAAAGTTCCGGTTCAGCAAGTTTCATTCTGCCCGATAATATAAGTTCAGGAAATTATTTGATCCGGGCCTATACAAACTGGATGAAAAATTTTTCAACTGATGAATTTTTCTATCGGACCATTTCTGTAATCAATCCATTTGAAAGTATCGATCATCTTAAAATTCCACCGGATAACAAAAGTTCCGATTCAGTTAATGCAATTGCAGGAGCTCAGCAACAAGGCAGTATATATGACATTGAGGGTAATCAGATTATAAAACGATTTTCTGCCGGTGATAATAAAAAAGTGATTAATTATAAAATCACACTTGATAAACCTGTATATGGTAGCAGGGAAAGGATAAGAATGGAGATTTCTGCAAGTGATATGGCGGGCAATCCGGTTGAGACAAGCCTGTCAGTTTCTGTAGCAAAATCAGGTGTTGTAAATTCTCCCGGTGTAAGTAGTTTTTACAGGACAGGCAGCGCGGATAGCAGAATTCACAGAGTTGACGGGCCGGAAAATCTTGCTGAACTTGAGGGACACATTATCAGTGGGTACCTTAGGCTGAAAACTACAGACGAACCTTTGAAGAATACTGACATATCACTTTCATTCGTCGGGAAAACTGCCAGATGTCAGTTCAGTAAAACAGATGATAAGGGTGCGTTTAATTTTGTTGTAAAAGAGTCAGGATTAAATGAAATAGTGATTCAACCGTTGTCTCCCGATATTTCAGGATACTATATAGAACTTAATCAACCATTCAGCAGCATATTCAGCAAATTTAAACCGGCTGAATTTTATCTCGACAGCAGCAGGCTGGATCAAATAAATAAAGTTATTATTAGCATGCAGGTTAATAACATTTATGAACCTTTCAGACAAACCAGATCCGATGAATCTACAACCGTTATTCCTGATTTTTACGGGAAGCCTGAAAGCACTATAATAATGGCAGATTATATTGAACTTACTTCTCTGAAAGAGGTCGTTAAGGAGCTGCTCCCAAATGTTTATACTCTTAAGCAGAATGGGAAACACGATTTTAAACTGATAAACAAATTCCGGGGTCAGCCGTTTGAAAACAAACCTCTCGTTTTGGTTGACGGAGTGCCCGTCTACGATTTTGAGAAGGTACTGAGTATAAACTCAAAAGAGATCGAAAAGGCAGAAATTATCAATACCAGGTATTTTATTTCAGGAAATGTGTTTGACGGGATTGTCAGTTTTATTACTAAAAAAGCCAATTTAGGCGTAATGGAATTTGATAACTCGATATTCAGACAGGCCTATGAAGGTTGCCAGGTTCAAAACAGCTTTTACTCCCCCGATTACAGTGCAGCCGCAACAAAAGACAAACATATACCCGATTTCCGGAATACTCTGTACTGGAAGCCTGATTTACAGACCGGAAAGGATGGAAAAGGGGAGATTGAATTTTTCACTTCCGACGAATCCTCTGATTATGAAATAGTTGTGGAAGGTATTTCACCTGATGGAAAAACAGGCTATAATTCTGCTTCATTCAGGGTCAAATAGCTCATGGTTTTAGCGTTTCATTCCAGGAACTTCTAAAAAAGTCTTCTTTGAGCTCATAAACAGTAATACAAAAAACCGGAGCATCGTCCGGTTTTTGTAGTGATTATTATTACCACCATCTTCTGAATACTCTTCCAAACCTGCGGTCGAAACTCACTGTTTTACCTGTGAGATTGTTAGTAATTGTTACAAGAGTGAAATGTTTGTGGGCAGGGTCCATCTTGAATGTTACTTCATAAGAATCGGTGCCGACAACGTATGTTATTATTCCGGCTGAGACTACCAGGCTGCCTTTATAATCGGTTACAGTAAGAGGTGAAGTAATTGTCTTTGTGTAGGTATTGTTCTCTTCGTTAATACCCATAACCGTACCGGTATATGTTATTGTATCGGATGATGCAACATGCCTGAACCAAAAGTGCAGAAGATCCCTTGGTTTATAAATAACATTTCTGAAGTGGGAAACTGCTGTACGTACTTTGTTGACATTACGGGTAAATTTAAGAGTATCTGTTTTACCTGTTGTAACTACGGCCCATCTCGTGGCAGCAGTGATGGCATCGGTAACAGAAAATCTGACCGACAGCAATCCTGTAAATTTGACA
>PMIJ01000101.1 GCA_003157015.1 Bacteroidales bacterium | reverse complement strand
TCAAGGCCAATTCTCATATTACACAATTTAAGTTAATAGAGGTCAGGTAGTTGCCTTTTTCTCAACTGCTAGCTTACCTCTGTAAAAACCACATTCAGGACATACCCTGTGATACAGAACTGAAGATCCGCAGTTAGAACAGCTTGCCACTGTAGGCGCAGTTGCCTTATAATGTGTTCTGCGTTTATCTCTTCTGGTCTTAGAATGTTTGTGTTTAGGATGTGCCATTTTAAATAAATTTAATTATCGTTCATTAATTTTTTCAATTCATCCCATCGCGGGTCGTTTTCTTTTTCCTCTTCTATTATAAACTCTTCCAGTTTTTTCAACATAACCGGATCGCAAGTGTCTTTCCCATTTTTATCAACTGGATGCACCCTTTTTATCGGCAGAGCCAGAATAACGAACTCAAATATCTGTTGTTGCAGATCCAGTTCATAAGCATCAACCGGTAAAGAAAGAATGTCCGGATCTATATCTTCAATATCTTTCCCAAATTTAACAAGTAACCTGTTCTCACAGGAAACGGACTGGGAGAACATTTCAAGACATCTGTCACAGCTTATTCTGACGCTTCCCGAGACCTTTATCAGCATATCAAGATGAGAAGATCTTTTATCCATCTCAATATTTGCAACTAGGCTCCCTTCCTTAACTTCCGACTCCTCAAACGGTTCAAAAAACTCTTTATCAATCTCAAAATCAATTGTGTGGTGCCCTTCCTTTAATCCACTCAACGGTATAGTATAAGATGAGGACATCTCTTCAAATTTTGGTTTGCAAAAATATGAATCCTTCTTCAATTAAAAAAATTATCAACAAAAAAGTAACATTTATTGTCAGAAAAGACCAAATACCGACAGAAAAACGCTGTTTACCGAATTTCTCTTAGCTATTATATGTTTGAGAATTAGTTTTGTCTTAGGTAAATACTAAAAATTATGAGACACAGAGATTATCACCACTACAGAGACTATCCCCGGCTCAGGGACAGGGAACATCATCCAAGGGTGAGCATAGGGTTATTTTTTATTGTTCTGGGCGTGGCACTTCTCGTTGCGACAAATGACCTGCTGAAACTGGGAAGCGTCAGCGAATATTTTACCTGGGAAACAGCAATGATTTTCGTCGGCGTTTTACTGCTGCTGAATCTTCGTTTTACAGGGGGGTTGCTACTTATTGCCGGAGGAATCTGGTTTTTAAGGGATCATATCATTTCGATTACACCTGAGGTTTTCAGAAATTTCTATTGGCCGGCTGTTATTGTTCTGATTGGTCTCGCATTTATCTTATCGTCGCTTTTTAGGAGCAAACCTAAAGTTGATAATTAAAAAATAAATAAATTTACAATTATGGAAACAAATGGAAACTACAGAGATGAGCGGCGGCAGGCGAAGGATGATTATCGTCGTCTAAGACACGAACAACATCATCGTAACCGCCCTATGATAGGGGTTATTCTTGTTCTCGCCGGACTGTTCCTCGTAATGCGGAACACTGGTTTTTTCCCCGAATTTATTGACCATGTTGTCTTCAGCTGGCCAATGCTGCTTGTTTGTATCGGACTGGTTATGACCCTGGGAGCTCAAGAAAAGACATCCGGAGTAATTGTGATGGCTGTCGGAGGTTTTTTTCTTATTCCCATGATATTCCGCGAAACATTTCATGCATATAATTTATTCTGGCCATCAATATTTATAATTATCGGGGTTATTTTCATTTTTTCAAAACGTCATGGCTGGAACTCTATCGCATCGACCGGTGTTATAGGAGACGATTATATTGATTATGTAAATGTCTTCAGCGGCGGAGAGCGACAGATAGTTTCGGAAAATTTCAGAGGCGGCAGGATTTCAGCTGTTTTTGGAGGCATGGAACTCGACCTCACGAAAGCAAAGCTTGCACAGGGAATTAACGAAATTGAAATAGCATGTGTTTTTGGCGGAGCCACATTAATTGTGCCGGATGACTGGAATATTTCAATTTCCGTGACTCCTGTTCTCGGCGGATTCAGCGACTCAAGGAAATTGATCCCGGGAAGAACAGTTGATACAACACGGCAGCTTGTAATAAAAGGTGCAGTTGTGTTTGGAGGCGGAGAAATAAAAAGCTATTAATCATTTGATGGATGAAACATCCGATACTTTCAAATAAAGTAAGGCTCATAGTTTGGTGGCTGGTCTGGATCTTTCTTGCTCTGGGCCAGTCACTGCTGTTTTATTATGCTTTCGGAAGTTTCATTGAAATAAGCCTGGTCGACAGCCTGGTGTCACTTCTGATCTATTCAGGAATAGGCCTTTCTTTATGGTTCCCGTTCAGGTTCTTTAATTCGGGCGAAACACGGACAATAGCGCTTATTTCTAACCTTGTCGCAAGCGGAGCTCTTTCGATAACGATCTGGGTATTGATTACAAAGTTTATAATGACGACCGTGTTACCGGAACAAAATAATTACCAGGCATACTGGGCCGCTACATTTCCTTACCGGATCGGTTCGGGTGTTTTTATTTTCGGCCTGATTATTCTGACATATTATCTTTTCGAGAGTCTCCGTGATCTTTCTGAGAAGAAAGCAAAAGAAGCTCAGCTTGAGAGCCTTGTTAAGGAGACTGAACTTAAAATGCTAAGATCTCAAATCAATCCGCATTTTCTCTTCAACAGTCTGAACTCAATAAGCTCCCTCACAATAACTGATCCTGAAAAAGCCAGGGATATGATTGTTAAACTCTCGGAGTTTATGAGATATGCCCTTTCCAGAAAAGACGAGCAACCTGTTTCACTGAAAAATGAGCTTGAAAACCTGAGGCTGTATCTCGATATTGAAAAAGTCAGGTTTGGCGATAAGCTTTCTACNNCCATTGTATGAGAACGCTGTAAAACATGGAGTTTACGAAAGCACAGAAAGCGTTAGGATCATAACCCGGGCAAAGATAATCGAAGGGTACATTGAAATAATCATAAGCAATGATTATGATCCCACCCCTTCTGCAAAGAGAGGAACCGGAACAGGTCTTTTAAACGTTACCCGGCGTATGGAATTATTCTACGGAAACAAGGCATCAATAAAAACATTGAAAGAAAATGGGATATATTCAGTAAGTCTGTATATTCCGACAAATTATTTGTAAGTACTATTTGAAAATTAATGTTGACGTCCAGCAAGTATGAATGATAAACTACAAATCGCTTGAAAATCAATTTATTTACCTCATCCGCAAGGAGAGTAAATTGATTTTGACTTCGTCGAACTCTTCCGCTTCGCGTCGTCGGTTCTTTGCTCCCCTTGGGGTAGGGGTAAACGACGAAAATAATTGGATTTATATGTTTGATAACAATATCGGTAAAAAAATTTATAAATTTAGCAGTGTGAAAACAAGTTGACCTTTTAATCAACTCCGGGAATATGAACCATGGAAAAGATCAGAATAGCAATAATTGACGATGAGACTCCGGCACGGGAATTAATAAAGCATTATTTGAACGAGGTAGAATCCATCGAGGTGATTGCAGAATGTGCTGACGGCTTTTCAGGTTTGAAAACAATTTCAACCACAAAACCTGATCTGGTTTTCCTTGATATCCAGATGCCTAGACTTACCGGAATCGAACTGGTTGAAGTTCTTACCGAGAAACCTGAAATTATCTTCACAACTGCCTATGACCAGTTTGCAATAAGAGCTTTTGAGCTGAATGCCGTGGATTATCTTATGAAGCCTTTTCCGAAAAGAAGGTTCCTTGAGGCGGTTAAAAAAGCAATTGATAAGATCAGGTCAGGACAGGGAAACAAAGAACCGGCAAGCCAACTCCTGTCAAAAAAACCGGAATTTTCCTTACCGGTCAACAGGATTGTAGTGCGAAAAGGTAATGCAATCAATCTTATCCCTGTTGAACAGATCAGATACGTTGAAGCGCAGGATGATTATGTGATGATTTATCACGCGGCAGGTAAAGCCCTTAAACAACAAACAATGAAGTCATGCGAAGATAATCTTCCAAAGACAGATTTTGTAAGAATACACAGGTCATATATAGTAAAGGTTGGAGAAATAAAACGTATCGAGCCCTACGGAAAAGACAACCATGTTGTAATACTTCAGTCGGGCGACAAACTTCCGGTTAGCCGTGCCGGGTATAAACATCTCAAGGAGGAGCTGAATTTCTGATACATTTACCCCCTTGCTCCCGGTTTGGCGGGATTAATTCGCGATTTTAAAGCATATTATTCTATATATGTGAGGATTAGCCTCCCCTTTAGGGGGTATGGGGGCTTCACCTCTTTAACCTGCTTTCTTTTTCCCGTTTAGTAAATATTGAAGACAATGGCCTGTATTTCCGGAATATAAAGAGTGGAACAGGATCATAGCCGTGGGTTCCTCCGGGTCTGCATCTGAGTATGCGTCCCGTTCCTAAGAACAGACCGGTAAATGGTCCATGAATCTTTAGTGCATCGAGCATATATTGTGAACAGCTCGGAACATGACGGCATGACGGTCTTAAAAAAGGTGAGATTGAATACCTGTAGAATAATACCGGAAGTGATAACAAAAATAACAATATCGCGTTGATTGATTTGCGCATTATGCAAATATAATAAATGACTATTTAATGCTTTTCTTGCCGCAAAGGCACAAAGATGCACTATTTTACCTCATCCTCCAGCTTCTTCTCCTTAAAAGAGAAGGACCGTAGTACTTTAATAATCTGTAATATAGCCTCTCTCCTTAAGGAGAGGGGATGGGGTGATGTACTTAATATCTTTGTCTTTTCTGCCAAATTGTCGAATTATTGAAGCCAGAAAGAGTTTGGCAAAGGTTTTGCAGCTAAAATTAAAAATAGGAGGAAAAAAGTTATGAGTATCTGGGTAATTATGATAGGGATCATGCTTCTTAGCTGGATCGTGGGGATGACATTGAAATCAAAATTTAATAAATATTCTAAAATACCTCTCGACAATGGAATGTCGGGCTGCGAAGTGGCTGAAAAAATGCTTCGTGATAATGGGATTACAGGAGTAAAGATAGAAAGTGTCGAAGGTCAGCTGACAGACCACTATAATCCTGCTGATAAGACAATTAATCTCAGCAGGGAAGTATACGAAGGGCACAGTATATCCTCAGCAGCTGTGGCAGCACACGAAACCGGACACGCAGTTCAGCATGCCAAAGCTTATGCCTGGCTCGGATTCAGATCCAGCCTTGTGCCAGTTGTGAGCTTCACCTCCAAATGGGTGACATGGATACTGCTTGCAGGGATTCTGTTAATCAGGACCTTCCCGGCATTATTGCTGGCCGGTATCGTCCTTTTCGCATTGACGACACTTTTCAGTTTTATAACATTACCTGTTGAAATAGACGCAAGCCGCAGGGCCCTTGCCTGGTTGTCGAATGCCGGTATTACTTCATACCAGAATCAGGCTCTGGCACAGGATGCGCTCAAGTGGGCTGCATACACATATGTAATTGCTGCTTTAGGATCACTGGCAACATTGCTTTATTATATAATGATTTTCACAGGATCAAGGAGATGAACCTAATAAGATAAAAGTAAAAAGATAAAGGACCTTTTTATATTCACTTTTATCTTTCACATTTTGTCTTTTGTCTTTTATCTCCCTTCCACATCCAGCCAGTGCGTTTTTTTTTCAATTGTTCTGAGAGCTATCCATATCACACCTGCAGAAATAAACAGCCAGATCCACATGCCCGTTAAGTATATCCGTTTTGAAAGAAAATAGTTTCTGAACAGGTCAAGAATTGTGAAGATTACAAAAATATTGACAAAGCTGTTGTATTCCCTTTTCAGAATATTCCTTATTGAAAAGGAAAGGCTGGGCCTGACATAATTAAATGAATAGGGAATTAAAGAACTTACCTTTTCTGACCATTTGTCATATATGTCACCGAATTTTCTCCTGAGGAACTGTTCCTCTGCAAACATAATACGCTCATAATAAAGCCAGTATATCAATACAAATAATACTGCAGCTTCAATTGACCGCAGGAACAATACCGGACCGAGCCACATGAAAAAGTTTCCCAGGTAAAGAGGATGCCTCAGCAGCGAGTAAATTCCTGTAACATTAAGCTCATCTGCAACTTGTCCGTTCACAGTATTTCTTCCCGATGTATTCCTGGGAGTAAAACCAACTGTCAGGGCTCTGATTATCTGTCCGAAAATACTTATTCCAAGAAAGATAAGCTCGTCTCTCCTATCAAACAATATTGCCTGTCTGTTGCCCAGATACATCATTGCGACTCCTCCAACAATTATAAATACAGGAAGCCAGCTTCTTCTTTTAAATAACCAGTTCCCGCTTTTTTCAAATTCATGTACCAGAGCCATTGTTTGATTTATTTAATGATGGGGCAAAAGTATAAAAAATCCGGGAACTGATTTTTACAAAGAAATCTGGTTTTCTTCTTTCCCCTGAAAGCACTGGAAACAAATATTTGAATAATGCTGATCCATTATTCTGGAAAGATTTTTTATCTTTATCAATTGTACTTAAACCAAATTTACAATGGCAAGTCTCAAGCTTTTACTGGGAATGATCCCGTCGACTTCTAAAATCGAACAGGCTGAAAAAGCTTTGATCACAGAATTTGAAAAGCTAAATGTTTTCACCGGATCAGAGGTGCTGGCAAAATACAATAAGCTGAATGGACTGATTAATTCTTCCGATTTCGTTCAGAAATGCAAAGAAATAAAATCCATTCAGTATAAAGATTCTGAAGAATATATTAAAGAGAAAGAGTTTAATTCCCTCCATAGGGCAAAGGATATTGTTTTATATTTTAGGACTATCTCAGGAAATGCGCTGAAAAGATTCAATGAGATGGAAGGTTCCAGTAAAATCACTGAATTTGAAGCACTCGAAAAATTCATAGAATCTCCCGGGTTCAGGGAAAAACAGAAGACGAAACCATTCACCTTCAGGGATACAGACGAGTACAGGAAATTTGATGAATATAAATCGCTTAAAAAAGATCATGAGGTAAGGGCATTTCTGAAATCCTCACGGAAAGAGGAAATCACAAAATCAAAAACAATATTGCGATATGAAGAACTCTCTGCTTTTGTGAAGTCATCCGAATTCCTTGCAAAGAAAAACATGAAGCCGATAACCTTCAAAGATTCCGAAGAGTATAAAAAGCTTCTTGAATATAAAAGGATAAGAGGAAGTCTTGAAATAAAGGAGTTTTATAGATTCAAATCGTCGAAAGAGTATGCGAATTTTCTGAATACTGACAATTCAGCACGGCTAAAGAGGTATCATGAGCTAAAAGAATATGTTGCTACCCCCGAGTTTAAAAAACAAAAGGAGTATCTTCTGGATAAAAAGAGATTTGAGAAGACAGAAATGTATCAGGAGGTTCAGAAGTACAATAAACTAAAGAAGACCGGGGATATCATCTGGTATTTTAAAGTTAAAGACTCCGACAAATTCGACCTTCTCAAGGGAAGGGACCTGACATTTAGCGATGAATTTGAAGGTGAAAAGCTCGATACTAAAAAATGGCTGACTAATTATTACTGGGGTGAAAAATTATTTAAAGACAGATACTCTGTTGAATCAGATCTGCAGGCCTATACTGAAAAGGAGAATTTTGAAGTCCGAAACAGTATTTTAAGGATAAATACAAAACCCCATAAGATCCAGGGAAAAGTATGGTCAGCTGCCAGTGGCTTTACAACAAAAGAATTCAGTTATACTTCCGGACTTATTAATTCCGGATCAAGCTTCAGGCAGAAATTTGGAACCTTCTCTGCAAAAATAAAACTGGGGAACCCGGCTGCTAAAAGCGCATTCTGGATGCTTGCTGATAAAATTACACCCCATATTGATATCTGTCGGACATCCGGAGGAAAAGTCTGGTTCGATTATTTCTCAACAAAGGGCAACAAATCAAATGCTTCAGTCGGGTCGCGCTATTCGAATGATTATTTCATTTATACCCTCGAGTGGACATCCGATAAACTGGTGTGGAAAATAAATGGAAATGAAGTGTTCTCTCAAACTTCAGGTGTTCCACAGGAACCGATGTATGTTATTTTAGCCGGAGGTCTTGACAAACCTGTAAACGGACTTACTTCTATGGAAATTGACTGGGTAAGGGTTTACAAGAACAAATAATAAATTCAGAATAAATTATATAGTGTAGGGACGTATAATTATACGTCCTTACCTGTTTAGTTATTTGGTTAATGACACTATAAAAGCTGCCAATCTTCTTATAAGCATAATCAATATGAGTAATGTAACTGTGATCATTGTTATTGCTTAGATCATGTCCTCTTATTTATAATCATTCTAAGTAACAGCTCAATTTTAAATTTGTTTAACTTATCAGATTATTCATATGCAGATACGCTCAAATTGGATGTATCTGCATTTATTTTGTTCATGCTGTAACTTTTTATAATTTCATCCGTCTTTGCCTGGTAACCTACTTTATGACAGTACAGGAATATAACAAGTCTGTTGCAGAATTTGCGGATTCGGTTTACCGTTTTATCCGGGGCAGCCTCAGGGACGATGAGCGGGCAAACGATATTGTCCAGGATAGTTATGAAAGGCTCTGGAGAAATGTTACAAAGATCGAATATACAGTAGCCAAATCCTGGCTGTTTTCGACTGCATACCATTTAATGATTGATATTATCAGGAAGGAGAAGAGGATGACAAATCTTGAAGAGATACATGAAAAGGAGAATATATTTGATTCCCAGTACAATGATCTTAATGAAATTCTCCACAAGGCACTTGATCATCTGCCCGAACAGCAAAAATCTTCAGTATTGCTGAGGGATTATGAAGGATACAGCTATAAAGAGATCGGAGAAATTACCGGTTTGAACGAGGCTCAGGTAAAAATTAACATCTACAGGGGGCGGGTTGCTCTGAAGAATTTGATTGGGAAAATTGAAACGGTCCTGTAACCATGCAAATCAACAGATCAAATTATGAAATATGGCTTATTGACTGGCAGGATGGAAATCTGACGGATATCCAGGTAAAGCAGCTTCAATGTTTTCTTAATGAGAACCCTGACTTAAAGGAAGAATTCGATGAACTTAACCCTTTCCGACTGAATCCTACCGGAAATTCATTCTCTCATAAAAATAATTTGATAAAAACATCGGCAAACCTTTCAGATACACAGTTTGAATATCTTTCTGTTGCATATCTCGAAAATGATCTTTCATCTCATCAGCAGGAAGAATTGAAGGAAATTATCAAACATGACCATGAGAAGAAAGTGTCTTTTGAACTGATTCAGAAAACAAGACTGCATCCTGCTGCACATTCATACAAAAACAAGAATGGTCTTATGAGGATGACACCTGCTCAAAAGGTTATCAGATTATCATCAATAATGTTGTCAGCAGCAGCGATAATAATATTCGTGGTGATAAGCTCCGTTTCAAAACCGAAGACTCTGCAACTGAAAACAGAAAAAACAGCTCAAATAATAGTGCCTGACAAATCTGTTCTGAGGCCTGCAGCTGAAAAAATCTCTAATAGTTTAACCAAAGAAAAAGAAATTATCGTTATTACTAAACAAAGTAAAAATTTAGTTGTGGTGTCACATAAAACTGCTGCTTCATCATCTGAAATAAGTGTTAATAATCAATCTCAGAGTGATTCTTCGTTAAGTTCTGCCGTACTTCACCGGGCAATACCTGACAGGATTTCCTTTACACCTGATATTAATTTAAAGGGTGAGCTAATACCTAATTCTCTGATAGCATTTAATTCCACAGTCACTCCGTTTGAATATGATGAATACAGGTCAAGGCTGGGGCGCTTCATAGCAAAAACTTTCCGTGAAAAAATACTGAAAGAAAAAGCTGCAAAAGACAGCCCCCTTAAAGTATATGAGATAGCTGAAGCAGGCGTAACAGGACTCGACAAATTACTTGGCTGGCAAATGGCCCTCGATGAAAAAAAAGATGCTAACGGAGAGCTTAAATCAGTCTATTTCAGCTCCAGGATCCTGAAGTTTACTGCCCCGATTAAAAAATCTGAACCCCTTCCGTAACTTTTCAGGATGTCTCTCCGTCCCATCTCTGAAACATTTAGCAATTTTAAAATTTACCCTCATGAAAAAGATTGGAATAACCATATTGCTCACAGCAATAATTATAGGTGGAATATGGCCGAAAATCTCGGCAGAAAGTCAGTCGGGAGACAAACAGAGTATAACGGTGTATACTGACGAACTCACTAATGTTGCTACCCAAAAAAATCAGTCAGGTTCCGGGGAATTTGATTCGACATTTAATTTAAGAACAGGAAACAAGGGATTGGCGATCCTTGAATCGCTGGAAGGTCCTTCGATTGATATTAAAAAATATCCGGAGAAAGAAGACTGGGACGAGAATGATAGCGAGCATGAACATTCAAGAAGAAGATCAGGATTCAGAGGGCACTGGACCGGCATTGAGTTAGGATACAATAATTATTTATCCTCAGGTAAAAGTTTTTCAATGCCGTCGGATATTGATTACATGACTCTTCAGTCAAGTAAATCAAGCAACTTCAATATCAATTTCACACAATTGAGTCTCGGCATGACCAGGCACTTCGGATTTGTTACCGGACTTGGCCTTAACTGGAACAACTACAGATTTGACGGCAATAACAGTATACAAAAAGGGCCTGACGGCATAATTGAAGGGCTTGATCCGGGTTTAAAGCTGGAAAAATCGAAGCTTGCTACCCTGTTTCTCACTCTTCCGGTTATGCTGGAAATTCAAATACCAGTAGAAAATAACCGTTTACATATTGCAGCCGGTCCAATCGGAGCTTTAAAACTGGGGTCGCACACTAAAATGGTATTCGAGGATGGACATACTATTAAATCAAGGGGCGATTTCAGCTTAAATATGCTCCGTTATGGCGTTACCGCCAGGGTTGGCTATGGTAACTTCCAACTCTTCGGAACCTATTATTACACTCCCCTCTTCCAGTCAGGCAAGGGACCTGACGGAAATGATCTTTATCCATTTGAAATTGGAGTGGCACTTGCCTTTAACAATTAATTTTTACGTCCTTCCTACAATTATTTTATTTATTGAATTGTTGTAGAGACGCCCAAATTGGGCGTCTCTACATGTATGATATTGTTTGTTGTTTGCCGCTGCTGTATATTTGTACTGTTCAGATACTAATAAGGATGAATGGTGATATATTGTCTACCAGGGAAAAAAGAAGGTACACCAGGCAGATCATGATATCGGAAATCGGTCTCCGGGGTCAGGAAATGCTGAAGCTTTCAAAAGTTCTTGTTATTGGTGCAGGGGGACTGGGATGTCCCATCCTTCAATATCTGACTGCCGCAGGAATAGGGAAAATAGGCATAGCTGAATTTGATATGGTTGATGAAACCAATCTACAGAGACAGGTATTATATGGTTCAGCGGATGTTGGAAAACTTAAATCAATAATAGCTAAAAGCCGCCTTGAAAATTTGAACTCACATACGGAATTAGAAGTATATAATCTCAGATGCGAGGCTTCAAATTCTTTAAGGATTTTTAAAAACTGGGATGTGATAGTGGATGCAACAGATAATACGGAAACCAGATATATTATCAACGATACCTGTGTAATTCTGGGAAAACCTATGGTTCATGGAGCCATCTATAAATATGAGGGAGTAATTTCTGTTTTTAATTACAAAGGAGGACCTACTTACAGATGCTATAATCCTCAGCCAATCAGCAATGATTTTAAAAATCCATTATCACGGGATGTGGGACTGTTTGGTGTGGTTCCGGGGATTGTTGGAACATATATGGCAAATGAAGTCATTAAGATAATTACTGAAACAGGGGATATTCTATCCGGAAAGGTTCTGCTAATTAATACCTTAAATAATGTCTTCCGTACATTTTCCGTGACAAATATTCCTGAAAATCACAATATAAAAAGTTGGGGATAAAAAGATCTTGCCACCGTAAAGGGAAGCTGATTTAGTGGTTTTTACCTGTTTTTTTTCTCTGAGTGACTCTGTGATTCTCTGCGTCACTCCGTGTAAGTTCTTATTTTTTTGACTAAATGCATTAACTTTGTTTCCCTGGTCTTCAATCTGCAGACTGATATTTCTTTTAGATAAATGAAAATATTCCTCAAATTTGGGAAGCTCCTTGCAGTACTGATCCTTACTGTTTCAATAATTCTTATTTCAGCTTCCGTTCTTCTGAAGGATAAGGTGGGATTTATAATTCTGAATTCGCTTAATAAGAATCTCTCAACTAAACTTGACGTTGATTCGTACAATTTGTCATTTTTAAAAAATTTCCCCAAAGCGACGCTTGAACTTAAAAATGTGCTTGTTCATTCGTCTCACGACTTTAATTCCACTGCATTTAAAGGAATGAGCACAGATACTCTTCTTGCGGCCCGTTTTGTTTCTGTTGAGTTCAAAATAACCGACATAATCAAAGGAGTTTATACTATCGACAGGATTGGAGCCAGGTTGGGGAAAGCGAATTTTTTTACTGATACTACCGGTCATGTAAATTACAATGTTTCATTAAAAAATAATTCTTCAGGGGATGTCGAAACACTGATTGATCTTAAACGAATTGATATAACTGATATCGATACTTATTACAATAGTCTGTCGGCTCATCTTATAATAACCGGTGTGATTAAAAAAGGCAAGCTGAAAAGCAGAATTATAGGGAATAATATAGATTTTAATGCCGGAACCGAGATCCAAATAAAAAGGATTCAGCTTTACGACTTCAGCACTGATAAAAATATCTCAGCAAAGCTTGATATGGATCTGCTTAGTTCGAAAAGCGGAATCAGGTTCAGAAAAGGTACATTATATATTGATAATTTTGATTTCGGCATTGAAGGGTTAGTTGCTTCCGATAATAATCTGGATCTTAATGTGACGGGGCATAATTTAAATATTGCGAAGATCCGTAATTATTTGCCTGAAAAGTATCTGAAGTTAGTCATTGATTACGATCCTTCCGGGACAATAATTGCCAATAGTAAAATTAAGGGACTGTTAAGCCGAACATCAAATCCACATGTTGAAATCAACTGGCAGCTGAAGAACGGAAGGATTGCTTACAAAAAATCGAAACTCGCTTTCAGGGATCTTTCTTTTAAAGGACACTTATCTAATGGATTAAAAAACGGATACAAGACAAGCTCGGTTTCAATCACTGAGTTTAAAGGAAAATTTGGTTCTTCAGAATATACCGGTGCTCTAAATCTGAAAGACTTTACCAGTCCCATAATTGACCTTTCACTTAAAGGAAAGGTTATCCCATCCGAATTGAAGGAGTTTTTCGCTATTAAGGAGATATCAACAGCGCGGGGTTCTGTTGACGTCGATTTGAAGCTGGTTAACTGTATTTTGTCAGACAAGAGTTTCTCCCTTAATGGATTCATCGACACAAAACCTGAGTCCAGTCTAAGTTTTAACTCATTGACCCTTGGACTGAATAATGACAAATTTCTTGTTAACAGGGTGACTGGGAAAGTGACGATTCAAAATTTCCTCAGGGCAAATAATATTCAATTTAACTACAAGGGGCAGAATATTAAGCTCGACGGGGAATTTAAAAATCTCCCTGAATGGCTGGCCGGTCGTTCCGTCATAATGACCGGAAAAGCTAATGTTGCATTTGACAAACTGATTCCTGAAACCTTTTTTTCTGATACAAAGGATTCTAGAAAATCAGATCATGCTAAAAAAGCTGTCTCGATGCCGGAAGATCTGATACTTGACCTGAATTTCAAAATTGACAGTTTATCCTATAAAACCTTTTATTCTCATAGAATTGAGGGGAATCTGATTTATCACCCGAGAGAATTGGTTTTTACAAAGCTTAAAATGAATTCATTAAATGGAATTATTTCAGGAAATTGCTTATTTGCCCAGAATGCCAATAAATCAATAATTGCAAAGGGAAACTTTAATGTCACAAATATTGATGTAAATCAAGCATTCACAACCTTTCACAATTTCGGTCAGAGCTTCCTTAAAGCTGAAAATATAAAAGGCACCCTATCGGGCTCTCTTTCACTCCTTCTTCCTCTTGATTCAGTATTGAATTACAACATTAAGACACTGATCGCAGAGGGGAAATATCATCTGGTCAACGGCGCTCTCATCAGTTTTGATCCTGTTAAGCAACTGTCGTCATTTATTGAACTTTCAGAACTTGAAAATATAAGTTTTGAGAAACTAGAGAATGACTTTTTTATAAAAAATAACTGGCTGTATATTCCGCAGATGGAAGTTAAATCATCTGCTGCCGATCTTTCGGTGAACGGCAAGCATAGTTTTGATAATGACTATGAGTACCATGTTAAAATGCTTTTATCTGAAATCCTGTCCAAGAAAAGACATAAAAATAAAAGTAATGAGACCGAGTTCGGCGTTGTCGAAGATGATGGACTTGGCCGGACATCTCTTTTATTGAAAATAATTGGCAAAGGCGAAAACGCAAAAGTAGGATATGACATGAAAGCGGCTGGGACTCTCGTTAACGACAACATTAAAAAAGAAAAGCAGACTCTTAAAACTATTCTTAACGAGGAATATGGATTGTATAAGCAGGATTCCACGGTAAATCAGAAAAAACCTGATAAGAAAACCCGGTTCAGGATTACATGGGACGATGGCGATACTGTAAAGTCCACAACCAATCCTTCCTCTGCTAAAAAGAAGACTCAATGAATTATTATTAAAAAAGAAATAAAGCTTAATTCTGATATTCTAAAAAAATGAAATCCATTTGAACATAGATTAAAAATGATCAAATACAAGGTCTCAGTGAGAAGTATAAATTAAATTTAACTTTGTGTGCTTTGTCCTTAGTTAGAGTACTTTGCGGCTAAATAGATTTTTTTAGCCCTCATTCTTTGGAAATATAATGCTTGTTATGACAAATATTTCTGTTTTATATTAAAAATTTATAAAGTGAAATTTCTTCGTTATAATACCTTCTGGAAGTACTTTTTACTTCTTATTGCAGTACTTATCGGATTGGGTTCTCTCATCTATACCGAGTATCTTGTTTCAAAACTAAAGGTTGAGGAGCGAAAAAATGTTCAGCTATGGGCTGAAGCAACGAGACTGATTTCAATGCCTGATACCATTCAAAATGTTGAGTTTCTTTCCACTATTATAGAAAACAACAATACTGTTCCTGTAATTCTTACAGATGAATCAGACAGTATAATCTCTTCCAGGAATTTTGATTCCCATAAAGCAGGTGATTACAGCTATATTAAAAATCAGCTTGACAAGATTAAGGAAAGGAATAAGCCTATAATAAATAATCTAGAAAATGGTCATTACAACCTGATTTATTATAAGGACAGTATAATTCTGACAATGCTGATATATTATCCGTACATACAATTAGGCATAATTGTCTTTTTTATTCTTGTTTCCTATCTGGCATTCCGGTCATCGAGAAAAGCCGAACAGAACCAGGTATGGGTGGGGATGTCTAAAGAGACTGCTCACCAGCTTGGCACACCTACTTCATCGCTTGCGGGATGGATTGAGATTTTAGAACAAAAGCACCCAGGCATTTCAATTACGAAGGAACTTGCTCTGGATGTCGAAAGGCTTGAAAAAGTAACAGAAAGATTTTCCAGAATCGGATCAAAACCTTTGATTACCAACGAAAATATAATTGAAATTATCTCCCGGACAGTTGATTATCTGAAATCAAGAACCTCATCAAAGGTTAAAATCAACATTGATTATAATCCTGATGGAAAGGTTGAAGTTCCAGTAAATATTGCATTGTTTGAATGGGTCATTGAAAATGTTTTTAAAAATGCAGTTGACTCCATGGAAGGAAACGGGGAGATAACGATAAAGATCACAGAATCAGAGAAGCATGCTCTGATAGATATAACAGACACCGGAAAAGGAATACCCAAATCAGCATTTAAAAAAATATTCAATCCGGGTTTCACAACCAAACAAAGAGGCTGGGGTTTGGGGTTGTCTCTGGCGAAGCGGATCATTGAGGAGTACCATAATGGAAGGATCTTTGTCCGGCAATCGGAGGTAGGAAAGGGTTCCTGCATAAGAATTGTAATGAACAAGGGTAAAATCTAATTGCTATATTTGCAGCCCATTATGAAGAGAAAGGATATTGAGGTTATGGCCCCTGCGGGATCCTATGAGTCGCTCATGGCAGCAATACAGGGGGGAGCTGACTCCGTTTATTTCGGAGTTGAGCAGCTCAATATGAGGGCCGCTTCTTCTAATAATTTCACAATAGAAGATCTCAGGAAAATTGCATCGATTTGTAAAGAAAACAGGATAAAAAGCTATCTGACTGTAAACGTGGTTGTATACGACCATGAGATTGAACAGATGCACAAAATCATTGATGCAGCTGTAGAAAGTGGCATTACAGCCATTATTGCATCGGACCTTTCCGTAATCAATTATGCCTCATTGGCAGGAATCGAGATTCATCTTTCGACACAACTGAATATAACCAATATTGAGGCATTGAAGTTTTATGCCAGATGGGCCGATGTAGTGGTTTTAGCGCGCGAACTGAATCTTGACCAGGTAGGATATATTTTCAGGAGCATCAGCGAACAGAATATCACGGGACCAAAAGGCGATCTTATTAAAATTGAAATGTTTGTTCATGGAGCTCTGTGTATGGCAATTTCGGGTAAATGTTACCTGAGCCTTCATGAAAATAATAAATCTGCCAACAGGGGCGAGTGTTATCAAACCTGCCGTAAATCATACCTCGCCACTAATATGGAAACCGGTTATGAAATTGAGATTGATAATGAATATATCATGTCGCCCAAAGATCTTTGCACAATCGGATTCCTCGATAAACTTGTTAATTCGGGTGTCAGAGTTTTAAAGATTGAAGGAAGGGCAAGGTCGGCTGAATATGTCAGGGAAGTATCAGCCTGTTATAATGAAGCATTGATGGCCATCGAATACGGAACTTTCAACAAAGTAAAAACTGATGTCTGGAGGGCAAGGCTTTCCAAAGTATTTAACAGAGGATTCTGGGACGGTTATTACCTTGGACAGACAATGGGAGAATGGAACACAAATTATGGATCAAGTGCAACAAAAAGAAAAATATATATAGGGAAAATTACTAATTACTTCACCAGACTTAATGTTGCCGAAATCAAGCTCGAAAACGGTGATCTCGACAAAGGGGATACAATTCTGATTACCGGACCTACTACCGGAGTTTTTGAATACCAGGTTGATGAAATACGTGTTGATCTGATTGTGGCGGAGAAAGCATTAAAAGGGGAATTGTGTTCAATTAAAACTCCTGAATATCTCAGAAGATCCGATAAGGTTTATAAATGGGTCAATTCGAAAGAAATATTATAGAACCCTCCAATTAGATCTTTAAGCTAGTTAACCCCTAAATTACCATTTAATATTAGTTGCAGCACCTAATACTACTAAAGAATTGGCTTCAATATCATCGGTATCGGGATTGACATAAATTATGTTTTTGCTGTTCTTTTTATTTAATCCAAACAGATATGCCTTGTCATAATAATAAAGGACAATTTCAATAGCTTTGGCAAAATTACCTGTTTCAACAGCATTAATCGCATCGTTTGTTTTATCTCCTCCGAGTCGTTTGCTGATCTTCAAAATTGATGATTTAAGTACCCCTGGCGGATAACCGGAATATTCCTGCATGAGACGTGGCAACCTTGTACTCATCTCCATTTCAAGAACAATTGTGGCTGTTTCCTGCATATTAAGATAAAATGAGTCAGGTATGAAGACAGTACCGATATTCCGGCTTTCATCCTCAACCCAGAAAGGCAGCTCTTTGTTCAATTTTCTCAGATCATCAAAAAGCAAATTCCCGAATTGTTCGGTTGTCGGTTGGGGTGGCTGTCCAAGAGCCCCGAAAGCTGAACCCTTATGGTTTGCAAGTTGTTCCAGATCGATAACCTGTTGTTTATTGTTTTTCAGATATCTGAGAATATGTGTTTTGCTGCTGCCGGTCATTCCTCCAAGAACAATCATTTTGTTTTTCTCTGAAAGATATTTTAAAACATACCGACGATATGATTTATATCCTCCATCTAAAACATACACTTCAAGACCAGCGAGTGAAAAAAGCCAGGCCATGGCTTCCGATCTCATGCCTCCCCTCCAGCAATGTACCAGAAGTTTACCTTCAGTTGCTGCCTTTAGCGCCTGTTCTAGTTTAATCCTTAGAAAAGGACCAGATTGTCTGAGTCCCTCAAGAATTGCAGGCAACCGTCCTTCTTTTTTATATTTTATGCCAACTGTGGCTCTCTCATTATCGTCAAAAAGAGGAATATTGACGGCTCCCGGAATATGCCCAAAGTTATATTCAGAAGGCGATCTGACGTCAGCAATTTTGATGATCTCTGATAGCTCCAAAAACCTTAATATATTAACTTTTTGAACAACCTTCATGGATTTAATATTGGTTCTCTGTGCCACTCTGTGCTTCTCTGTGAAGCTCCGTGTAATAAAAAAAAGAACTTACACTGAGTAACACGGAGAAGCACTGAGATCACAGAGCTAGCTTGTTACTACTTTTTGAAATGTTTTGCAAAAAGCCTTTTGAGCTCGTCAATTCTGACAGGTTTAGAAATAAAATCTTTAATCCCCGAAAGTTCGGCTTTCCTTCTTGTCTCAGGCATATTATCCGCAGTAAAGGCAACAATCAAAACTGATTTGTCAAACTTTACTATCCGTTGTGCGGATTCAAATCCATCCATCTCAGGCATTACAAGGTCCATGAAGATAAGATCAAATTTTTGATCTTTTGCCATGAGATATCCGGCATATCCATCATCAGAAAGCTGGTAAGAATAGCCAAGGCTTTTTAGCATTGTCCCTATGACATTCTGATTCATCTTGTTATCCTCAATTATCAGTATTTTGACATCATTTCTTACACCTCCTAAGTCCACAGTGGCTGACTGATCTTCGAGGTAAGGAAAACTACTCTTAATTGTACCCAGAAGTTCGATGACATCAAATGGTTTGATTAGATAATGATCTATACCCAGAGTAATACAATTAAGATAATTCCCTTTTTTATCATTTGAGCTGATCAAGAACATGATGAAGCTGGCCGAAAGCTGGTTTTCCCATATTGCTCTCGATGCCTCAAATCCATTGAAATCATCATCATCAAATATTATGACAAGGTTATATTTATCCTCCGGATAATTCATATTTGCCTTTATCTGGTTTACAGTTGATCGCTGGAAAGTGGTTATAGTTATAGTAAGTCCCAGACGGTGCAAGGCTCCTAAGATCTCTTCATCCCGATTCTGGTTTCCGGTTATCACCAGAGTCCTTATTTGTTCAAATGATTTTACCTTCTCGAGCGAAAGTTCCTTTATCTGCCTGTCGTTTGAATAGGTAACTATTGTAAATGAAACTTTAATTCCCTGATCACCGGAAAGACCCGACGGACTGACGGCTGACAATTCTCCGCCCATCAATTCGACAAGCTGTTTTGATAAGATAGTTCCGAATTCCGAATCATCATTTGCTCTTACTTTTTTTGATTCAATATTTACAAAATCTCCAAAAATCTTTTTAAGGCTTACTTTGTCGAAACTTTTGCCGGTATCGAGCAAATCAAATCCGAGAGTCAGAAATCCTTTTTTGTTGTTTTTAAGCGAGCACCTGAGACGTATTTCACCTTTCTCGGTGTTCAGCACAGAGTGATTTATAAGGTTTGTAAGAATTTGCCTGAGTCTGAATGGATCCCCAATGATGCTTTCAGGAACATTATCATCAACTGTGCAAATAAATTTTACGTCATTTGCCGCTATATTTGTCTTAACCAGATCATAGCAAAGGTTAATTTCTTCCCTTAAATTAAACGGGACCTCATCAAGTATCATTTTCCCCGATTCAATCCTCGAGAAATCAAGAATGTCGTTAATGATGTTCAGGAGTACTTCGGTTGAACGGTGAAGTAGTCCAACAATTTCTTTTATATCAGGTGTTATGTGGTATTTTCTAAGGACATCTGTCATCCCGATTATCCCGTTCAGGGGGGTTCTGATCTCATAGCTCATTCTGGCAAGGAACTCTGATTTTGCTTCATTGGCCTTTGCTTCCTGTTTTCTTGCAGATTCCAGCATTGTTACATCAATAAGTATTTCCATTGTAGCATCCTCTCCTAGGAACATCACCTGAATGCTGTATCTGTATAGAACTATCTCCCCTATCTCTTTTTTTATAATTATAAATTGTTCAGGGTTGAAAGATCCGCCAAGGTTCTTCGAGTAATAATCATTATCATCTGTCAGAGTTGATTCGGGAAAGATCTTTCCCTTCATCTCTGTTTCGCTCAAATAAGAATACTGGCTTGCGGCAACTTTATTGGCTTTAAGAATCTCTCTGTTTTTATTATGGACGATAACACCCACCGGCATCTCTTCAATAAGCTTAAAAAGCATTTTTTCGGAAGTTTTTAAACCTTCCATTTCAGCTTTTTGTGACTTAATATACCGCCAGAAAATATAAATAATAGCCTGAATAAGCACTAATGTCAATGTCACTATTAAAAGAGAATTCCAGATTAAATATTTCTGGAAAAAAGTGGTTGGTGCAGAAAATACAAGCCCCATCTCTCTCTGAAGCAATTGCGTGGAAAAATATGATGAAATAATTTCCACCTTCTTACCATTTATAGTAGCGTTATGTATCAGATTAGCAACGGACCCTCCGGCGAGGCCTTGAGTAATTTTATCAATCTGAGAGTAAGTGAGTTTGCCGGGATTATTATCAAAAACTATCTCTCCAGAGTCGCTGACAACCCATTGCCATTGATAGTCCTTAAGGTTAAATTCCGAAAAAAGAGCTTTGAAGTACTTCTGGTAGTCAATTGTTACGACAATATTTCCAATAGTTTCACTGTTTTTCAATACAGGTAAATAATAGTTAAACTTCTGGTTTTCCCTGACCTGCTTTTCCATTGGATAAATTTTAGCCTGGTCATGAAGCACAAAAGATTGTTCAAGCCATTCGCCGTTGTCATTGTCTTTTTTTAATGTGAATTCATTCTTGTTATCGTCAAAATAATTTATTCCAGTTACAATATCATTATATTTTGAAAAGAAGAGTTTCATTCTTTCCTTTGCCATCTGCTGATTTTCCTGATTCGTAAAAAATGTGCTGAGATCCTCCTTAAAACCAATCTGATTTAAATCGCTTGAAAACCAGTAGTTAATACTGTCAACAGAGAGGCCGACGGTTTGAACCTGCCGGTCAAGCAGTTTAATAATATAATTTATCTGCTTATTATACAGGCTTTTATAATAAATATAGTTAGCGAGCAATATTATCAGGAATGCTGAATAAACAAGAATAAGGATCCTTCTCATCTGAATGATTTGTTTATCTCTTAAAGTATATAAAGATAATCCATAAAAGCAATTAATTTACTCTATCTGTACTTGCCATTATCTCCGTACATAATATTCAAATAGCTCCGATATCTTGAAAAAGCAATGTCTCCTTTCTCCACGGCGCTCCTGACTGCACATCCTGGTTCGTCGAGATGCAGGCAATTATTAAACCTGCATTCTTTTGATTTTTCGAATATCTCCCGGAAAAAATGGTAAATCTCATTCTTTTCCATATCAACAACACCAAATCCTCTTATTCCCGGTGTATCGATCACAAATGCCCCGAATGGTAATCTATGCATTTCAGGAAATGTAGTGATATGCTTTCCTTGTTTGTGATAGGCAGAAATTTCAGCGGTTTTTAGATTAAGAAGAGGATTAAACGCATTTAAAAGAGTTGTTTTTCCAACACCTGAATTACCCGAAATCAGGCTCGTTTTTCCCATCATCAGATCCTTGAGAGTTTCAATATTTTTCAACTCCTTCATAGACAACCTGATACAATCATAACCAATATTGCAGTAAATCGATTCAAGGTATTCCATCTTGGCTGACTCTTCCTTGCCATAAAGATCTGTTTTATTGATAATTATTTTAGCGGGAACCCGGTATGCTTCTGCCGTGATAAGAAACCTGTCGATAAATTCCACCGGTGTTTCAGGAAGAATAATAGTGATCATAAGAAATACCTGATCAATATTTGCGGCGAGTATCTGGGAATGTTTTGAGAGATTTGAAGCTTTTCTTAATATCCAGTTCCTTCTGTCAAGCACTTCTGTTATAATTCCAGAATTTGTCTTTCTGTCTATCTCGAATAAGATATTATCACCAACTGCAATCGGATTTGTTGTACGGAATTCCTTTATTCTGAGTTTCCCTTTTATGGAGCACTCTATTATTTTTTCATCATCATAGAGAACCCTATACCTGCTTCCCGTGGATTTTAAAACAACTCCTCTTTCCAATTGAAAATAATTTGGGACAAAAGTAAGGAAATTTGTACTTGATGCAGTAACCGCGACGTATTTAAACATNNAGAAGGAATGGTTTCATCTCAAAACTGTGATAGTATGGCCTTAACCTTTCAGTGTTGTAGTCTGCCAGCCTTACTACTTTTTTAGATGAGGTTACAACATCAATCGGAAGATTATCATATCTGCCGTTTTTCAAAACAACAATTCTTCCATGAACACCTTTAAGAACCAGGTCGAGGGCAAGATTTCCATATGCCATAGGAACAATAGAGTCGAGAGCATCAGGGTCTCCTCCGCGGACCATGTAGCCCAGTTTCTGGTAAATCACATTAATTGTTTTACCGTGATTGTATTTAGGTGAAAGTTCTTTGAGCTTTGCTGATACCATATCGCCTATTCCTCCAAGTTTTGCATGCCCATAAGCATCTTTTTCACTGTCAGAGAAAATCATCTCGCCGCCTTTAAACATTGCTCCTTCTGATATCAGAACTACTGAATATTTACTTGGATTCTGATTTCTGTCTTCAACAAGAAGTTTTGTAAGTTGATCTATTTCAAACTCATACTCAGGAATAACACATCTGTTTGCAGCACCGGCCAGAGTAGGTAGCATTGCTGTAAACCCGGCATATCTTCCGAATACTTCAAGAACCAAAAGTCTTTCGTGCGAACCCGCTGATGTCCTCAGGCTGTTCGTCATCTGAATGGTCCGCGAGATACAGGTGCTGAAACCGATACAATAATCAGTTCCCGGTACATCGTTGTCCATCGTTTTTGGAATTGCAACCACATTCACACCTTTCTTGTAAAGATGAACACCGTAACTAAGTGTATCATCGCCACCTATAGGAATAAGATAATCTACGCCAAGCCATTCAAGATTTTTGATAATCTCAGGTGTAATATCGTTATAATCCGCGTTATATGTGCTTTGCAGATGTTCGGGAACACTTGCTTTCGACATGTGGCTGGGCCTTGTTCTTGAAGTATGCAGGAAAGTTCCTCCCGTACGTCCGGCCTTATTAACTATATCATCAGTAAGAATCTGAAAATTATTACTATTGTCTGCCTTCGTATCTCTTATTAACTCTGAGATACCTGCCCATCCTCGTCTGAGTCCGATTACCTTGTACCCTTCACGGTTTGCACGGATTGTTACAGCTCTGATTGCAGGATTAAGTCCTGGGACATCGCCCCCTCCTGTAAGAATTGCAATTATCCCTTTTGTTGATTTTGAAGTTGCCATGATCTTTTGCTTTTTATTTGATTCCATTATTGATAAATTTAAGACCTCTAAAGTAAAGCATTTTAATTTTATTCCAAAAACAGTTATTATGCCTGAAAGTCAAACAAGTAAAGTTTTTCAAAAGAATCTAACGGTTTTGATTACCGGCGGAAGCGGCCTGATAGGGAAATATTTAACATCAGACCTTCTTGATTCAGGTTATAAAGTAACTCATCTCTCAAGAATTGCAAATCAGTCCGGAAATGTGAAGACCTACATGTGGGATCCTGAAAAAGGAATGATTGATCGTGAAGCTTTAGTGGGAATAGATTTTATTATACATCTGGCCGGCACAAATATTGGTGAAAAAAGATGGACGGGTGGAAGAAAAGAGGAAATTATAAATAGCCGTGTAAACTCAGCGAGGTTACTTGATAAAACGATTAAAGAGATGGGAATCAGGTTAAATGCTTTTATTACTGCATCAGCAACAGGTTTTTATGGTTCAGATACGTCCGAAAAAATATTCAATGAAAATGACGAGCCTTCTGCAGGTTTTCTCAGCGAGGTATGCAGACAGTGGGAAGAAGCTGCCGATCTTTTTGCAGACTCCGGGATACGGACCGTAAAAATCCGGACTGGTATTGTCCTTGAAAAACACGACAGCGCATTGTCAAAGCTGATGATGCCAGGAAGATTTGGTTTATTAATCCAAACGGGATCCGGGAAGCAATATATGCCATGGATCCATATTAACGACCTTTGCGGTATCTATCTTAAAGCAATCGAAGATTCGGGAATGAACGGCTCATATAACGCCGTTGCACCGCAACATATAACACATTCCGGATTTATGCATGTTCTGTCAAAAGTTATGAATCGGCCGCTGTCGCCGGTGAACGTTCCTGAATTTGTTCTCAGATTTGCTTTAGGTGAGATGTCTGATGTGATACTTAAGGGTAGCCGTGTTTCTTCAGAAAAAATAATTGAAAGCGGGTATTCTTTTCAGTTCAGAACACTTGAGGAGGCTCTTGATAATATAGTCAGGGGATAAGTGCTTTCGTACTTTCAGCGGGCTCCAATTTACATCCTCGACTAAACAATTTTCAATTTCAGCCATGCTTTGAAATACTCTCGAGCTTTTCTGCATCGACCACTTCAATAGTCTTACCAAATACTCTTATTATCCCGTCTTTCTTAAAATCAGATAGTGTTCTTATTACATTGGCAGTACTCATGCCAATGTAATCCGCAATTTCTTTGCGTGAAACAGGCAGGTCGAAGACCCTGGATTTATAAATCTCATTAGTAAAATAGAGCAGAACGAAAGCTACTCTTCCGATGAGGTTTTTTTGTCTTATGTCGAGGGTCTGAGAAATAATTTTATCATTTATCCTCGAAATCTTTGTAAGAAGACCCATTGCAAAACCACCATTTTTCAAGAAAAGTTCTTTTATATATTCCAGCTTTACCATGCAAATGACTGAATCTTCCAAAGCAGAAACAGAATACTGGTACCTTTCCTCTGAAAAAATGCTCATATTACTGACAAATTCAAATGGCCTGGTTATAGTAATTACCTGCTCCTCACCTGTTGAAGTCCTCCTGTAAAGTTTTACCAGACCACTTTTGAGGTATTTGAAGTTGCTGATTTTTTCTCCTTCATGATTAATTATTTCCCCTTTGCGGAAAAATTGTTCCTCTTTGTGATCACACAATTCTTCAACTGCCGGATCTGTAAGATAGGAAAATACCACATCGCGGAAATCGCAACTGGCGCAAGAGCAAGGCCTTTTCTTTTCATTCACGCTTTTCAGTTTTTCACAAAATTACCAATTTCCTGATCACATTATCAATTTTCAATTTGTTTTATTGGTAAAATTAGAGCTAATTTGAAGGTAAAAAAGCATAATCTCTTATTTTCTCAGAAAATGATCTACAAAACTGATTATCATATGCATTCCAGTTACAGCGATGGAAGGTCAGTTCCCGACGATTATATCGCTCCCGCTCTGGCTGCAGGACTCAGTGAGATCGGATTTTCCGAGCACCTTACATTATTCAAAGACCTTGAAGACTGGAATATGAACCCCGTGAACATATCTCCGTATATAAACCACCTCAAAACACTTCAGAGTACAATAAAAAATATAAAAATTAAAATAGGTCTTGAAGTTGATTTTTTTCCCGGCAAAGAAAAAGAGATATTTTCTTACTTGCAGGCTCTTCCTCTTGATTATATCATTGGTTCCGTTCATTATCTGGGTGAGAAAACAGTGGATGTCGGACCAGAGTTTTATGAAGGGAAAAGTATAGACAGATTGTTTGAATCATATTTTGATTCGGTTATTGAAGCAGCTGCTTCAGACCTTTTTGACATATTGGGACACTGCGATCTAATCAGAATTTACGGGTATAAACCTGTTTCTGACCTGGAACCACTTTACAGAAAACTTGCTAAAACTATGAAAGAACATGATATTGCATTCGAAGTGAATACGAATGGAAGGAACCGTCCTCTGGCTGATTTTTATCCCGACCGGCGTTATCTTCATATATTCCGGGAAGAAAATGTGCCTGTTTGTGTTAATTCAGATGCTCACATGCCATCAAGGGTCGGACAGTATTTTGATGAGGCATATGATTTGCTGAGATATATTGGTTTCACGGAAATGGCGGTATTTGATAAGAGAGTCAGGAAAATGGTTCCGTTTTAACTTAGACCTTATTGCGGCAAACTTTATTTGTAATCGGACTTGGTACATGAGATTGCTTCGTCTCCTGATTTCATCAGTATCCTCGCAATAGACGCTATAAGTAATGTTATTTCGGGTTGGAATATGAACGGAATCAAGTAAAATCCACAGTCATTGCGAAGAGCAAAGCGATGAAGCAATCTTAAAATCATATCCGGAATTTAACTAAAAAGTAACTATCTTTTGTATATTACAAAAGTGTATTCATCAAACTTCTATCATAATATCCGAAACTATGAAAAAAGCTATCAGGATTTTGTTACTATCCTTCTTATTGGGTCTTGCTTTCTCTGGCTGCTCATCCCATAAATTGAGTTATATAAAATCCTCCGGACCCGAAGTTGTAACATTCAGGGCTTTGCCTTTCAATCTTGTCGATGTTAAGCTTCTTGATGGCCCGTTTCTTCATGCCACCAACCTTGATGTTAAAACATTATTGAACTATGAACCCGACAGGCTTCTCTCAAAATTCTATACCGAGGCAGGATTGAAACCAAAAGCTGAACATTATATGGGCTGGGAAAATGAAACAATTGCAGGTCACAGCCTTGGTCATTATCTGAGCGCCTGTTCAATGATGTACCAGACAACAGGGGATACAAGTTTCCTGCGAAGAGTAAATTATATAGTATCGGAACTGAAATACCTGCAGGATGCAGATGGGAAAGGATATATAGGGGCATTTCCGAATGGAAAGAAGATCCTTGAGGATGAGGTGGCAAAAGGCAATATCCGTTCCCAGGGTTTTGATCTTAACGGGATCTGGGTCCCGTTTTATACCGAACATAAAATGATGGCGGGATTAAGAGATGCGTATCATCTGTGTGGAAACTACCAGGCCCTTGAAGTTGAAAGACGATTCGCCGACTGGCTCAACGGAATTGTTTCTCCCCTTAACGATGAACAGGTTCAGAAAATGCTTCGCTGCGAACATGGAGGAATAAGTGAAACTCTCGCAGATTTATATGCAGACACCAAAAATGAAAAATACCTTAGAATTTCGAAGATATTTTATCAGAAAGCTATTCTTGACTCACTAAAAGAGGAAAAGGATGTACTGCCAGGAAAACATTGCAATACAAATATTCCAAAACTGATTGGTTTGTCAAGGATATATGAACTTACCGGTGACACATCGGACAGAAAAGCTGCAGAGTTTTTCTGGAATACTGTGGTCAGACACCACTCGTATGTCACCGGCGGTAATGGCAATGAAGAATATTTTGGTCCGGAAGATAAACTCAGGAACCGGCTGGGGGAAGGAACAACAGAAACATGTAATGTTTATAATATGCTAAAGCTTTCGGAACATCTTTTTGAATGGGATGCTTCTGCCAGGGTTGCGGATTTCTATGAAAGAGCTCTCTTTAATCACATCCTTTCTTCTCAGAATCCGGAATCAGGAAATGTCACCTACAATCTTTCACTTGACATGGGCGGGTATAAAGATTTTCAGGATCCGTTCTCTTTTACCTGCTGTGTCGGTTCTGGGATGGAAAACCACTCAAAGTATGGCAAAAATATTTATTATCATAATGATAATGAATTATTTATATTCCAGTTTATTGCTTCAGAACTTAACTGGAAGGAAAAAAAAGTTGTGGTGACTCAGAAAACATCTTACCCGGAAGAACAGGGCTCTCAATTCGAATTCAGCTGTGAAAAACCGGTTAAACTCACCCTGGAGATCCGTTATCCATCCTGGGCCAGAAATGGAATTGAAATTAAAGTTAACGGGAAGCGGTGCAGCGTTACCGCGAACCCCGGTTGTTTTGTTCCTGTGGAAAGAACCTGGAGAAACGGCGATAAAGTGGAAGTAAATATCCCATTTTCACTCCGTCTTGAACCAATGCCCGACGACAGCAACAGGGTGGCCGTAATGTATGGTCCTCTGGTGCTGGCCGGAGATCTTGGACCTGTTGCCGACTCTTTATCGAATGATGCCATGTATGTACCTGTTATGATGACAGACAGGAGAGATCCTTCTACATGGATAAAACCTGTTGAAGGAAAAGCAAATACTTTCATAACTTATAAAACAGGCAGGCCCCATGATGTGATACTCAAACCTTTTTATACAGTTTATAACAGACGGTATTCAATATACTGGGATCTTTTCAGTGAAAAAGCCTGGGAAGCCAGGAAGGCAGAATACAATTCGGAACAGGAAAGAACTAAAAGACTTAAAGAAGCTGAAATTGATTTTGTTCAGCCTGGTGAAATGCAACCTGAGCGTAACCATAATTTTAAAGGAGAAAAGAGCTCGGCAGGTTCGTTTAAGGAAAGAGCCAGCAGGGACTCGAGGGGTGGATGGTTTTCATTTGACCTTAAAACAGCTTCTGATTTACCTGTTGCCCTAAGTGTAGATTATTGGGGTGGTTTTCCGGGCGCAAAAACATTTGATATTCTGGTAAATGACAAAATTATTGCTACTGAAAACATTTCAAATAAAAAGGAGGGACAATTTATTTCTGTTCAATACGATATACCGAAAGCTCTTTCGAACGCCAAATCAAAGATTACCGTCAAATTCCAGGCCCATGAGGGCAACATGGCGGGACCTGTTTTCGGGGTAAGGACAATCAGAAAATAAAGACTTTTGATTTAATTCATGATGCGAGTATATGCTCGAGGAATATCTTTAATCCTGTCGCAATTAACAAAATTCCCCCGATAATTTCGACTTTGTTCCCAAGTCTTGCTCCTGCAGATTTGCCAATACGGATCGCTGCCATAGAAGACAGGAAAGTTATAACGGCAATTAATATTCCAGCTTCCCATATCCTTACTTCAAGGAATGCAAAACTAATTCCTACAGCAAATGCATCTATACTTGTAGCAAGCGCAACAGTCAGCAGGACAATAGTACTTTTGTAATTTGTTGACGTATCATCTTTAGATTTTTTGAGCCCTTCGATAATCATTTTTACCCCTAGAAATGAAAGCAACCCTAACGCTATCCAGTGATTTGCTGCCTTTAATTCATTCGAAATAATTGAACCAAGAAAGTATCCCCCAATGGTCAGGCCCCCCTGGAAAACAGCAAAAATGATTGCAACCCTTGCGGCCTGCCTGAAAAGTATCCCGTTCCGGACAACTCCATATGATATAGAAACGGCAAATGTGTCGAATGATAAACCAAGGCCAATTACCAATAATGTAAAATAGTCCATAGAGCAGCCTTAAGTCCGCAAATATAATATAAATCATCACTCAAAAAATTTTGAGATTGATTGCATATATTTGAAAGGTATAATTATGTATTCAATGAGAGCTGTAATACAGAGAGTAGAAAGGGCATCTGTTACAATTGCTGATAAAATCAAATCTGAAATCGCAATCGGTCTGTTGGTCCTTGTAGGTATCGAAGAATCAGATGATAATAGTGACATTGATTGGCTCTGCAATAAGATTGTGCAACTCAGGATTTTCGATGACAGGAAAGGAGTAATGAATCATTCCGTTCTGGAAACCGGAGGAGACTTATTGGTAATTAGTCAGTTCACGCTTCACGCTAAAACAAAAAAGGGAAACAGACCCTCATACATACGTGCTGCATGTCCCGAAATTGCTATCCCATTGTATAACAGTTTTGTGTCAGGGCTTACCAGGCTCATGAAAAAAGAGATATTTACAGGTGAATTTGGGGCTATGATGAAGGTGGAATCCATTAATGATGGCCCAGTTACTATTCTAATTGACACAAAGGAAAGAGAATGACTATGAATACTGAATTACCGGAAGAAAAGACTTTCAAAAAAGCTGTACTTCTTGTTTCGACTTTCGCAGCATTTCTGGTTCCCTTTCTCACATCAGCACTTAATCTTGCCCTGCCTTCGATAGGCAAGGAATTGCACGCGAATGCTATCAGTCTTGGCTGGGTAATTAGCAGTTTCCTTCTCTCTTCAGCTATATTTCTCTTGCCGTTTGGCCGGCTTGGCGACATAATCGGAAGAAAGAAGATCTTTACTTCAGGTATATTGCTTTTTACGCTATCAACCTTCATGATTATATTCTCAGGAAGCATTACGACACTGATAATTTTAAGGGTTTTTCAGGGTATCTCAAGCGCATTGATCTTTGGTACCAGCATGGCAATACTGACTTCTGTTTTTCAACCCGGAGAAAGAGGAAAAGCGATTGGCATCAATATTACAGCTACATATTTGGGGTTATCGCTCGGACCCGTAATCGGTGGGTTATTGACCCATTATTTTGGCTGGAGAAGTATTTTTGCATTTCTTGTTCCCTTTGGTGTAGTTTCACTTATTCTTATTCAAAGGAAAATTAAAACTGAATGGGCGGAAGCTATCGGTGAAAAATTTGACTGGCGCGGGTCAGTTATATACGGATTAGCTCTTGCTTCTTTTATGTATGGTTTTTCACGACTTCCTTCCTCAACTGGTTGGATATGTATCGTTTTAGCAGTTTTAATGGCTGTTTTATTTCTGCTATTTGAGAATAAAATAAACAATCCTGTCTTTGATATCCGTCTTATAATGAAAAACAGGGTTTTTGCTTTCTCCGCTGTAGCAGCACTTATTAACTATTCTGCGACCAGTGCTATCGGCTTTTTTATAAGTCTTTACCTGCAATATCTTAAAGGACTCGATGCCAGGACTGCAGGTCTTATAATGATATCTCAACCAATCGCTATGACACTTCTGTCGCCTCTAGCCGGAAAATTATCTGACAAAAAAAATCCCGGCGCCATAGCTTCGGTCGGCATGGGAATCACTGCATCGGGATTAATTTTACTTTGTTTCGTAACAAGTGAAACTTCCGATTATATTATTGTATTATTGCTCCTGCTTATGGGAATCGGTTTTGGCCTGTTCTCATCGCCAAACTCAAATGCAATAATGAGTTCTGTAGAAAAACGCCATTTGGGAGTTGCCTCCGGAGTTGTCGGTACAATGAGGATGGTAGGTCAGATGATGAGCATGGGTATCGCGATGATGCTCATTTCATTATACATTGGCAAGCTAACGATAAATCCCGCTACATACCCTGGGCTGATATCTGCAATGAGAACGGGCTTCATAATTTTCTCTATATTATCTGTATTTGGCATATTTGCTTCACTTGCAAGGCATGAGAAAATGCGGAAAGGAGAGATGGCCAATGGCTTTTAAAGTCAGGTCCGGGATTGCTCAAAAGGTTAGTAATAAAGGTAATTAAGTTTTTTATTCCGAATTTTCCGATAATCCCCGGTTTTTTGAATGAAGAACAAATTTCCAGCTTCCGTCAATCTGTTTTTGCCATATCGTTACATAAGTTCCTTTTGTTATTTCTCCTGTTGTCTTGTAATTTCTGGTTTCTACCCCATAGGTATATCCCAGATCTCCGCTTTCAGTCACTTTTTCATATATCGGGACCCAGCTGAGAACAAATGAAGTATCGCTTTTCCCGGCAAATTGTCCCTCCAGCATTTTTTTTGATCTAGCAGGAGAAGAATCATCACGAAGAATTACACCGTCGTCGGCCACGTAAAACAAATATGCTTTATGCATTCCTTCTTTGACTGACATTGATGAAAAATCCCGATCTGCCTGTAGTAAAATACCTTCTGTCTGATTTTTCGGGCTTTTTGAACAACTTAATATCCCAATTAAAATTATTATGAGAACAAAAAGCATTATATTAACCCCGTTCTTTTTTTTCATGGCATTGTTATTTATTAAGAGTAAAAACTAATTTCATGACAAAACTATATCAAAAACTGATCAAATCATGTCCTTCTGAAACCGAAATTAAGAAGGGACTTAAAAACGTACTCAAGTCTGGTACGGATGCTCCTGATAAACACCTTCTCATGAGTCTTTTGAACCTGGTAGATCTTACAAGCCTGAATACCACTGACAATAGAAGTCATATAATACATTTTACCGGCAAAGTAAACAGCTTTTCAGGTCGTTTTTCCAATATCCCCAATGTAGCCGCCATCTGTGTATTTCCTAATTTTGTCGCAGTTGTTAAAGAAAAACTGACGGCCAGGAATGTCAGGATAGCCTCTGTTGCCGGCTCATTTCCTACCTCTCAGACATTCAGAAGCATCAAGGTTACTGAAGCTAAAATGGCCGTTGAAGCCGGAGCTGACGAAATTGATATAGTGATTCCGGTCGGAGCGTTTCTTGGAAATGATTTTGCATCTGTTGCCGATGAGATAAGGGAAATTAAGGGAGCTATAGGAAGTAAACTACTAAAGGTTATTGTTGAATCTGGACTTTTAGGTGATTTTGAACATATATTCAGGGCCTCTATGATAGCGATGGATGCCGGGGCTGACTTTATAAAGACATCAACCGGTAAAACCGCAGTTTCAGCAACACCGGAAGCCGCATTTGTTATGTGTCGGGCAATATCTGATTTTTATTCAGAGACCGGAATAAGAGTTGGTTTCAAAGCTGCAGGTGGAATAGCTACTCCGGCTGATGCAATAAATTATTATCAGATCGTTAAATATTGTCTTGGGGATAATTGGTTGAATAATTCTCTGTTCCGGATCGGAGCCAGCAAATTAGCTAATAATATCCTTACTGAAATTTCCGGTTGCCCGGCAAATCATTTTTAGGATCTTGTCAATGCTCCTTTTTGATTTATCTCTTGTTATTATCATTACTTTTGTGTTTTGATTTGCCAGAATGATGATAATCTCCACGTCTGATTTACAGCAAGACACTGTTCTGTACAAAAATGCTGCCAGGCATGACTCTCTGCAGGCTAGAAGTGATTCTTCATCACATGTGTTATCTTTTCAACCGAAAGATTCTGTTAAACACAAATTAATTACGTTTGTCCGTAATCAGCCCGTTGTTTACACTGATACTATTTCTGTCTGTTCCCGGAACAGCATTGCAGATGTAACATTTTACGATTACAACAATTTTGTATTCAGAATCGGATTTGGAACTTATAAAGAGTTTCCATACATATTTACAGATAAAGTCAGGCAACAGCGGACCAGGGAAAATGCGATTCTGATAAACCATCTTAAGCCTGGTTATGATCTTCCCTCACATCCTATGCATGCTGACTGGATGATTCTGGTAATAATTGTTGCGGCTACATTATTTTCTTTAATCAGAAAGGCAAAAGGTAACCTCTCCCCTGGTTTAACAAAGTTTTTCTTGTTCAAAGGGATAAATGATCCTGTTTCGAGAAATATTGGTGGACTATTTCATTGGCATTCAACAATTCTTAATCTCATCTCATTTTTAATTATAGGACTCTTTGGTTATACTGCAGTTACTTATTTTGACCTGATCCCTGCAGGTTTCAAGGGAATAATCATCTGGCTGATAGCACTCGGAATGGTATGTCTGGCTGTGACATTAAGACATATAACCTGCGTAATTACCGGTTTTACCAGCGGAGAGCGGGAAGTATTCACGAAATACCTCCTGGGTATCTACCAGTCTTACAGAGTTGCCGCATTTTTTCTTTTTGTCATTATCATCTTAATGTCATATACCAGGATACTACCGGTCAGGGATTTCATAATATCAGGAATATTTGTGGCAGGACTAATGTATCTTATCAGGGTTATAAGGCTATTGGTAATTTTTCTAAACAAGAATATTTCAATATTCTATTTGATTTTATACCTTTGTGCGCTGGAAATTCTGCCTGTTTTGATAATAGTAAAATATTTTACAGGTCTTGTTTAGATTGGCTTGGGTTACTTTGAAAGTTGAACTTAAACTTTAAAGAGTTGAAAATAAAGAAGATTTTAGTATCGCAGCCAGAACCCCTGAATCCGAAATCTCCATATTTCGAACTGGCAAGAAAATATAATCTGAAAGTCGATTTTAAGCCTTTTAACCAGGTTGAAGGTGTTTCCTCAAAAGATTTCCGTCAGCAAAAAATCAACATACTCGACTTTACTGCGGTAGTTTTCACAAGCAAAACAGGAATTGATCATTTCTTCAGGATATGCAATGAGATCCGAACTGTGGTGCCTGACACCATGAAGTATTTTTGCATTACAGAGAATGTTGCATTCTATCTCCAGAAATACATTGTTTACAGGAAACGTAAAATCTTTCATGGGAAAGCCAAATTTCAGGATCTTATTGATGTAATAATAAAGCACAGGGAAGACAATTTCTTTGTTCCTCTTTCTGAACCACATAATGCTGAGATTCCTGATTTGCTCGCTAAAAATGACATTAAGTTCACAATAGGAACTCTCTACAAAACTATCAGCACTGATTTTTCGAATTTAAAAGAGTTTGATTATGATATCCTTGTTTTTTACAGCCCCTCAGGAATAAAATCATTAAAAGAAAACTTCCCGGGGTTTGTCCAGGGAGATATTAAAATTGCCGCTTTCGGGCCAACAACTGCCTGCGCAGTTGAAAGTGAAGGACTTAGACTCGATATAAATGCACCAAATCCCAAAGCTCCATCAATGACAATGGCTCTTGATGATTTTCTTAAAGAATACAATAAAAATTTAAGGTAGTTTTAAAAATACTGGCTTGGCCAAGAAATTTAGTACGGACGTTGCATGCAACGTCCGTACAAATATAAAATGAATCCCATCAGCGAGACATTCAATAAGTCAGAAAGACTCTGTAGCAGGAAAATTATTGGCTCCCTTTTTGAAAATGGACATATTTTCTACAATTCTCTCTTTAAAGTGGTATGGGATAAAGAACAGAATTCTATTCCCGGACCTGCTCAGGTTGCATTCAGTGTATCAAAGAGAGGGTTCAGGCTCGCTGTCACCAGGAATCTGGTAAAAAGAAGACTCAGGGAAGCATACCGCAAAAATAAAAAAACTCTTTATGACCATCTGATTGCGGAAAACATTCAGATTGTTTTCGTTGTTATCCTCAGAGGGAATTCGATTCCTGATTATATAACAATTGAAAAAGGAATTATTGAGGTGATAAACAAACTGATAATGCTTACAAGTCAGAAGACGGAAGACGGAAGTCAGAAGTAAGAAAAGTTATATTTCGTATTACTATTTACTCCGGACTTCCGTCTACGGTCTTCCAACTCCCGATTATGTTAAATTTGTCTTAATTGTTTGCTTATCAAATCACTTCCCGATTATTATTCTTATTTTCGCCGTTCTTAATTAAGCAATATCGGTTATGAAAAAGATACGTTCTGTCAGAATAATTATAATTGTTTTATCAGTGCTTCTGGTCGCAGGGATCAGTACAGGTTTTCTGGCCAGCCAGGAAACAAGGGATTTCAGAATAGCCAAGAACCTTGATATATTTTTTTCTCTATTCAGGGAGCTGAATACTTTCTATGTGGATACTATCGATCCGGATAAACTGATTAAGGCCGGCATAGACAACATGCTTAAAACTCTGGATCCTTATACCGTCTACTTTCCTGAATCTGAAGCTGATGAATTTGCAATTATGACCACAGGTAAATATGGCGGTATAGGATCGCTTGTCAGACCCTCAGGTGATTATGTTGTAATTAGTGAGGTCTATAAAGGCTTTCCGGCTGATAGGGTTGGGATAAAACCCGGAGATATCTTAAAAAAGGTAGATGGCACATCACTAAAAGGATTGTCAACAGAAAAAGTAAGTGAAAGGCTTAAAGGAAATCCCGGAACCGAGATCAATGTTACAATTGAAAGGAGCGGGAAGGAAACTGATTATCCTCTTAAACGTGAAAAAATTATAATGCCGTCTGTGCCTTATTGGGGTATGCTTGATTCGAAGACCGGATATATTCGTTTTACCAGTTTCACCCAGGGTTGCGTTGATGATGTAAAGACTGCGCTGAATTTATTGAAAAATAGCAATGCTCAGCAGATTATCCTTGATCTGCGAGGAAATCCGGGCGGATTACTCACAGAAGCTGTCGAGATCGTCAATCTTTTTGTTGCTGAAGGAAATGAAGTAGTTTCTACGAAGGGTAAAGAAAAACAATTTTATGCAAATTATAAAACAACCAAACAGCCGGTAGATGAGAAAATACCTCTTGCCATAATAATCAACAGGTCTTCTGCTTCAGCATCAGAGATAGTGGCCGGAGCGATACAGGACCTCGACAGGGGTATAATTGTTGGCCAGAGATCATATGGCAAGGGACTGGTCCAGGTGGAGCGTCCTTTAAGTTATAATACCCAGCTTAAAGTCACAATCGCAAAATATTATATCCCCAGCGGGAGGTGTATCCAGGCCCGCGATTTCTCACATCCCAATGAAGATGGAAGCGTTGGAATAATTCCCGATTCACTAATTTCTGAATTTAAAACCAAAGACGGCAGGATCGTAAAAGACGGAGGAGGCATTACACCTGATATCGAAATCCTGTCTGATCCTCTTAGCCAGATATCTTTAGAGCTTTTTCTCCGAAATTACATTTTCGATTTTGCCACCAATTATTACTGGGCACATCCCGATATAAAATCTCCTGATCAATTCAAATTTACCGATCAGGATTATAACGACTTCAAAACATTTCTTTTAAACCGTAACTTCAACTATAAAACAGGTACCGAAGAATCTCTTAATGATCTCATAACCAACGCTAAAAAAGAGAAATATTATGATATTCATAAGGAATTGTTTAATGACCTTGAAAAAGACGTTGCACACAATCTTGATCAGGATCTTAAAATGTTCAAAAACGAAATAACAGATCTACTTGAAGATGAAATAGTAAGCCGTTATTTCTATGAAAACGGCGCTATTGCATATACAATAAAAAATGATGAACAGGTTTTAAAGGCCAGGGATATATTAAATAATAAAGAAGAGTACAATTCCATACTGAAAGGAACTTCGGGGGCAATTCTGGTCACAAAAAAAAATGAGCTGGCAATCACAAAACCTGATAATATTCAAAGCAAAAGAGATTTAGAACCTTTATGATTTAAACCTTTGCGAACCCTGGTCCGGAATTCGGGTCAGCTTACCGGATAAACTTTACGCCACAAAGGAGCAGAATTGATATACTGTACCTGATTTCGATTATTTCCAAATATGTGAGTCGTCTTCAAAGATCTCTTTTTTCCAGACCGGCAGATTCTCTTTTATAAGTTCAACAGCTTTACTGCTTGCCTGAACTGCTTGATGCCGGTGACCAGCGGAAATAAAAACTAAAAGAGATATCTCGCCCGCCCTGACAACTCCCGTAGAATGAATAATATCGATTGATTTTACATCGTTGAATTTCGATAGGATTATCGTCTTAATCTTCTCCACTTCAGCGTTTACAAGTTCTTCGTATGCTGAATACTCAATTGCTTTAACCTTTTTACCGTTAATTTCATCGGCTCTGACCTGCCCGAGAAAAATAGAATGCCCGCCTGAATCTGTATTGCTTCCCGCCTTTTCAATAAGTTGTGATATTAACTTTTGAGATACCGCCCCTAAAATTAAATAATTAATTTCCATAATATGCCAGATTTTAATTTCAGATACTTCAGCCCCCTGCAAAAGGTGGCATTAATGCAACTTCGTCTCCGGTCTTAAGCAACAGATCATTGTCAGTTATCTCACTGTTAACTGATATTCGGAAATTATAATGTGCAATTTCGGGAAAGTCGTCATTTATCCTGATTTTAAGATCAGCTATTGAATTAACATCGCGGTAGTGTTTAACACCAGTTCCCGTAACCTCCAATAGAACACCGAAGAATAATACTTTTACTTCCATACCTTTACCCCCCACCCCCCAAATGGGGGGTTTTGAAATCATTAATTACTAATATGATACATTAGAAATGTTCTTCGATTTTTAACCCCCTACCCCTGACTCCTAGTGCGCCTCAAACCAGTTGTTCCCGGTTCCCCAATCAACTTTTAAAGGTACGTCCAGCTTAACAGCATTTGACATTTCATAAATCACCAGGTCTTTCAGCTTTTCAAGTTCAGATGTCAGAACTTCAAAAATAAGTTCATCGTGCACCTGAAGAATCATTTTTGACTTGAGTTTTTCTGATCTCATTCTTTCGTCGATCCTCACCATGGCGATCTTAATGATATCTGCAGCGCTGCCCTGGATTGGCGCATTAATTGCATTTCTTTCAGCGTTTCCCCTGACTACCTGATTTCGTGAATGTATATCGCGTAAATACCGTTTACGACCAAACATTGTGGTTACATATCCTGCATCCCTGGCCTTCCCTATACTCTCATCCATATAGATTTTTACTCCGGGATAAGAGTTGAAATAACCATCAATAAGCTCCTTTGCCTCTTTTCTTCCGATTGTAAGCCTTTCCGAAAGTCCGAAGGATGATATACCATAGATTATCCCAAAGTTCGCGGTTTTTGCCCTGCTTCGCATCTCACGTGTAACATCCTTGATATCAACCCCGAATATTTTGGCAGCAGTAGCTGCATGTATATCATTTCCTGAAAGAAAATCGGCTATCATACTCTTATCCTTACTCAGATGGGCCATTAGTCTGAGCTCAATCTGTGAATAGTCGGCGGATAAGAAAATATGACCTTTTTCAGGAACAAAAGCTTTCCTGATTTCTCTTCCCCTTGCATCTTTTACTGGGATATTCTGCAAGTTCGGATTATTTGAACTTAGCCTGCCGGTTGCGGCAACTGCCTGGTTGAAAGAGGTGTGGATTCTTCCTGTTTTCTTGTCCACGAGAAGAGGCAATGCCTCGACATATGTTGTAAGTAACTTCTTAAGTCCCCTGTATTCCAGCACTTTATCGACAATCGGATGCTTGTTTGTAAGACGCTGCAATATCTCTTCGTTGGTAATAAATTGTTTGGTTTTCGTAACCCTCGCATTTTCGTCAAGTTTCAGTCTGATAAAAAGAATATCCCCTAATTGTTTTGGTGACGAAATATTAAATTCTGTGCCGGCAAGAGAATATATTTCTTTTTCAAGCGAAATAATATCCTCCCTGAGATTTATGGTAATCGCTTTCAGATCACTAAGATTAAGTATAACTCCATTTCTTTCCATTGTCGCAAGGACTGTGATAAGAGGCATCTCAATTTCCCGGGCAAGAGGATCTAATCCTTCGGCTTTAATACGTGGTTCAAATTTTCCCTTTAACTGGTAAGTCACATCTGCGTCTTCGACTGCATATTCCATCAGTTTGTCAACAGGAACTGACCGCATGTTCTTCTGGCTGTTTCCTTTTTCTCCTATTAATTCTTCAATATGAACCGGTGTATATCCCAGATATGATTCCGACAATAGGTTCATGTTATGCCGCATATCAGGCTCCAGTAAATAATGAGCTATCATCGTGTCGAACAATGGTCCTTTAACTTCAATTCCATAATTCGCCAGAACCTGGATATCAAATTTCATATTCTGTCCAATTTTTAGAATTCCGGGAGTTTCAAATATCGTTCTCACGATTTCCAGAATGGCTTTTGTCTCCTTTTGTGATTCAGGGAAATGAATAAGGTATCCTGTCCCTTTTTTCCATGAGAATGTCAGGGCAACAAGTTCAGCTTCCAGTGGATTTATGCTTGTTGTCTCGCTGTCAAAACAGAACTCTTTAAGAGAATTGATCTTTTTTACAAATTCTTTTATTTCCGAGTCTTTTTGCAATTGTATATACGTGTGTTCTACACTTTCAATTGACGATTTCTCAGTAACCGGGGCGATTGCTTCATCTCCGAAAAGAGAACCCTGTTGAGAATCTTTTTGAGAAGTAAACAACTGTTGTGTTTCTCTGGGTTTCACCGATTTATCTATTTCAGCAAGGATCCGGGTTGCGACTGTTTTGAATTCCAGTTCATCAAATAGAATCTTCAATTTGACGGGATCAGGTACTTCAAGCTCAAGGTCAGTTTCATTCAGTTCAACTGGGACATTTTGTTCAATTGTAGCCAGTTTTTTTGACATAACAATCTGTTCCCTGTTATTTTCAATAATCTCTTTAAGCTTCCCTTTCAGTTTATCTGTATTTCTGAAAAGCTCTTCAATACTGCCAAATTCCGAAATCAGTTTCATTGCTGTTTTGGGTCCTACTCCGGGCGCTCCCGGGATATTATCTGCCGTATCACCCATAAGGGCAAGAATATCAATTACCTGTTCAGGTCGTTCCACATTGAATTCCTTCTGAACATCTTCAACTCCCCACAGGATAGATTCATTTCCGCTTCTTGACGGCTTCAGCATTAAAACATTGTTCGAGACAAGCTGGGCATAATCTTTATCAGGGGTCATCATATAAGTTGTAAACCCAAGTTCAGAAGCCTTCCTTGCCAGTGTACCAATTACATCATCTGCCTCAAACCCCGGATAGTCAATAACCGGTATTTTATACGCTTCGATAAGCCTTTTAATATAAGGCACAGCCTTAATAATATCTTCAGGTGTTGCATCCCGGTGAGCCTTGTATTCCTTATACATTTCGTGCCTAAAAGTTGGCGTGGGAGTATCAAAGACAACTGCCAGGTGGGTAGGTTTCTGCTTCTGGAGAACCTCTTCAAGAGCGAGCAGAAATCCAAAAACTGCCGAAGTATTCAGGCCTTTGGAGGTTATCCTGGGATTTTTAATGAATGCATAGTAAGCACGGAAAATAAGGGCATATGCATCAAGGAGGAATAGTTTTTTAGAAGTATTATCATTCATATTTTAAATATTCTTTATTTATCAAAATTTAAAGTTTGGAGTGCCTGAAGTGCCTAAAGTTTCTCTTAATCAACAACATTTCCTTTGTTCAACTTTAAGTACTTCAAACTCTAGTTCACTTCAAACTTCCTTCTCATTATCACTGGCAAACCATTCTGCCGACGAAGTCGCAGTTTCATAGAGTTTAAGACTGTGTAACTTAACTCCGGAAGGCAGGTGAGGTGCAATCCGTTCAGCAAAATCAGCAACAAGATTTTCACACGTCGGCTGATAGCTGACAAGGACAGTATTTCCAAACAACCTGGTAAACATATTGGTTTTTCCCTTTTCTAACTTATCGCTTAACACAACCGAATGATCAAAAATGTTAACTATCTGTATTTTAACAATACTTTTCAGGTCGCCAAAGTCAATCACCATTCCGTTTTTGGGATTTTCCTGATTGTCAACCGGAAACCCTGATAGTGTAACAAAAAGGCGATATGAATGGCCATGAACGTTTTTGCACGGTCCGTCGTAGTTCCAAAGAACATGCGCCATTTCAAAGGAAAATTCCTTAGTTACTCTTATTAAAGGACTCATAATTTCAGACTTGAAAATAATATACAATATTAACCATTCTGACTGATAAAGGTTGAAAATATCGCTGCAGTTTTGTGCATTTCAGCTAATATGATTTGGTACTGAGCCAATGAACACATTAATTCCTTATCTTTGCGGTTTATACCTGACATTAAGAACAGAGGATGATGGAAGAAAATCATATCAGGCTGACTTTCCCTGGGATGTTTAGTGAGACATTAAGGAAGTTTGGAAAGCGCGCTGCATATGCTTTTGTAGGTGAAGAACCAAGAACCTATGAAAGAGTAAACCATGATATCCTTGGGTTGATTGCCTTCCAGGAAAAAATCGGGATCTTACCTGGAGATAAAGTTGCAATCCTGAGTTTAAACATGCCGAACTGGGCGACGGCATACTTTTCAATTACTTTTATGGGTGCAGTGGTTGTACCAATTCTTCCTGATTTTTCAAATACAGAAGTTGCAAATGTCCTCGAGCATTCAGGAGCCAAAGCAATTTTCATATCCAACTCATTATTATCCCGGATTGAAGGATTCAGATCGGAAGATCTTAAAACAGCCATTTTAATCGATGATTTTTCTTTGATCTATTCTGATAAGAAGTCATGCAAATTTTACTCTTCTGCATTGCCGGTAAAAAATTATAAAGTTGAAGAAGAAGATCTTGCATCAATTATTTATACTTCCGGGACAACAGGCCGTTCTAAGGGAGTAATGCTTACTCATAAAAATATCTCTTTTAATGCACTCAAGGGAAGGAATATACAGTGGATTGATGAAACTGATCGGTTTCTGTCTGTCTTACCTTTATCACATACCTATGAGAATACGCTTGGATTAATTTTACCTATGCTCTGCGGTTCTTCTGTCTACTATCTCAGGAAACCTCCGACACCATCTGTTTTGCTTCCTGCCCTGGCAGAAATCAAACCCACAATGATGCTGACAGTTCCTTTGATAATTGAAAAAATATTCTTTAATAAAGTAATGCCGGCCTTCAGTGAAAAACTAATACTCAGATTGCTTTATAAGATCCCTTTATTCAGAATAAAACTAAATGCTGCAGCCGGCAAAAAACTGCTTAAAACTTTTGGCGGTGAACTGAAGTTTTATGGTATCGGAGGCGCTAAACTCAACAAAGAAGTTGAAAAGTTCCTTATTGAAGCAAAATTCCCTTATGCTATTGGTTATGGACTAACTGAAACAGCGCCGTTACTTGCAGGCTCAAACCCTCAGAAAGCTATCTTTGAATCCACAGGTCCTGCCATTGAAGGTGTTGAACTTATTATCAATAGCCCCGATAAAATTACGGGCGAGGGTGAAATATGGGCAAAAGGTCCAAATGTGATGAAAGGTTATTATAAAGAACCTGAAATGACCAAAGAGGTTCTTACCCCCGACGGCTGGTTCAAAACAGGAGACCTGGGAACAATTGATCGTAACAATAATCTTTATATAAAGGGAAGATTAAAAAATATGATAGTTGGAGCAAGCGGTGAGAACATTTATCCTGAAGAGATTGAATCAATTATAAATAATTTCCGTTTTGTTGTTGATTCACTTGTTGTTCAGCAAAAAGGGAAACTGGTGGCATTGGTTCAGATTAATATGGAAGAACTGGAAAAGAAATACCAGATTCTTAAACAGGATATGACACGTCAGGTTGAAGATAAGGTTGATGAGGTTTTAAATGAGTTGCAGCACTATGTGAATTCGCAGGTAAATAAATTCAGCCAGATACAAAAAGTTGTACGGCAGCCGGTACCCTTTCAGAAAACTGCAACACTGAAGATAAAGAGGTTTTTGTATACATAAATTTCTTTGTGGCCCCCACCCCCCCTGAAGGGGTTTAGTCAAGTCATCCTTTCAGTGCCATCTGGTATCTCCTGTTCACCTCATCCCAGTTTACCACATTCCAGAAAGCATCGATGTAATCAGGTCTCTTATTCTGGTATTTAAGATAGTAAGCATGTTCCCAAACATCAAGAGTTAATAATGGAGTGCCTTTTACAGTGGATATATCCATAAGAGGGTTATCCTGGTTTGGTGAACTTGTCACTGCCAGATTTTTATCTGTTCCGATATATAACCAGGCCCATCCGCTTCCAAACCTTGTTTTAGCTGCAGTACTGAATACCTCTTTGAATTTATCAACCGAGCCAAATGACTTAACTAACGCTGAAGATAACTCACCTGATGGTCCTGAAGTTCCTTTTCCAAGATTCCTCCAGAAAAATAAATGGTTATAATATCCTCCTCCGTTGTTTCTTACGGCATCTGTCTGTTTTGAAATGCCACCAAAGATTTCGCTTAGCGGCTTACCTTCAAGCGCAGTGCCTTTAACGGCATTCATGAAATTTGTATAATAAGCCCGGTGGTGTTTATCATAATGAATCTCCATGGTCCGCGCATCTATATAGGGTTCCAGTGCATCATATGCAAACGGAAGAGGAGGAAATTCCGCTGCGGGCACACCTTCAATTCCGGAAGCCTTTACCTGTGTCTGATTACTCCCTAATATTCTAGGACTGACGTAAGCTGCCGCAGTTATCAACCCAACAGCCTTAAAAAATTTTCTTCTTTCCATAATGTGTTTTTATTCAATAACATTCATAGTTTGTCTTTGTTCAAATATCCTTCACCAAAAACGAGATGGTTCATGATTTTTGATACATTTAAGGCTGTTAAAAAAAAATTCATACATTTATGGTAGTTAAGAAGCTCTAATAAACCGAAATCGGGCTAATAATAAATTACATGAAAAAACTTACATCAGTTGGAAGAATTCTGTTTGCGGTTCCGTTTGCGCTCTTCGGAATTAATCATTTCCTTATGCTGGATTATTATTTTGGGATGCTGACTTCTTTTGTCCCCCTTGGAGCATATACAATAATCCTGACAGGGATTATGCTTATAGCCGCAAGTATAAGCATAATCACCAAAGTGCTTGTGAAATTCTCCACGCTTTGCCTGGCCGTTCTACTCTTTATTTTTATTGTCACTATTCACATTCCGCACTTATTTACTGATGCTGACAAGACAATAACGATAATCGCCCTTCTGAAAGATATCTCACTTATGGGCGGTTCATTAATGATCTCCGGCATCTATTCGGAAGAAGAAAAACCTGAAAAAAAATAATCACCTTCAATGCCATGAGTCAATTTAAAGCTCTTCTTGTTCTATGTATTTGTCTGGTAAGCATAAGTTCTTATCCTCAGACACCCCTGTTTAATCAGCAAATGCAGGTTGGGTTCGAAGAGAAACAGGGTCAATATGCAGATCTCAGTACCAAGCTGGTAAATGAAGCCGGTGATACAGTGCTGTTAAAGAATGTGATCCACAGACCAACAATTCTTAATCTTGTCTATTTTCAATGTGCAGGAACGTGCAGTCCTCTAATGTGGGGAATTTCAAAATTCATAGATGGAATGGATCTTCAGCTTGGCAAGGATTATGATGTAATAACGATAAGTTTTGATCCTACTGAAAATATCAAACTTGGCATTAATAAAAAAGCAAGCTATATAGCTACCATGAAGAAAAAGGAGGATGCAAAAAACTGGCTTTTCTTTGTGTCTGACAGTACCGATGTTGCTAAATTGACAAAGTCAGTAGGTTTTATCTATCAAAAAGAGAATGATCAGTATGTTCATCCAACCGGGCTTATCGCTCTTGCAGCTGATGGTAAGATCGTCAGATATCTTCGCGGAATCGATTTTCTGCCCTTCGATATAAAAATAACACTGGTTGAAGCCGCCAAGGGAAAAATCGGTCCGAGTATTAATCGTCTCCTTGCGATTTGCTATGGATATGACAGCAAAGGGAATCAGTTTGTTTTTAATGTAACTAGGGTTTCAGCAATAGTGATACTGTTCATGGTGGTTATTTTCTTTATCGTTCTGTCCCTCTCACGGATAAAATTTAAGAAAAAGGTTGATAAATGAGTACTCAGAAAGATATTGCAGAACCCAGCTATCTTGATTATAAAGGAAGATATAAAGGTATTTTTTCCTGGATCCTTTCTACTGATCATAAAAGGATTGCCTTATTATACCTGTATTCTATTCTGTCATTCTTCGCAATAGGAGCAACTTTAGGACTATTGATGAAGTTTGAACTGATAGCCCCGGGGAAAACTATTATGGACGCTCAAACCTATAATGCTTTCTTTACCCTGCATGGAATTATTATGATCTTTGCAGTTGTAATTCCCGGTTTGCCTGCTGTCTTTGGCAACTTCCTGCTTCCCATTATGATCGGAGCAAAGGATGTAGCATTTCCACGAATTAATTTGCTCTCCTGGTATCTCTATGTCACGGGGGTGACCCTGGTTGTGATTTCTCAGTTTGCAGGACAGGGACCTCCCGATACCGGATGGACATTTTATGCACCCTACAGTTTCAGAACTGCAGGAAATATGCTCCCGGCAGTATTTGGTGCATTTGTCCTTGGATTTTCATCAATACTGACAGGATTGAACTTCTTAGTAACAATACACAGGATGCGTGCCCCTGGCATGACATGGCTTAAAATGCCTTTATTCCCATGGACTCTTTACGCCACCGGTTGGGTTCAGTTGCTGGCAACTCCTATAATTGGAATTACCTTATTAATGATTGTTGCTGAAAGGACTCTGCATATCGGATTTTTTGATCCGACTTTAGGCGGCGATCCTCTTCTCTATCAGCATTTATTCTGGACATATAGCCATCCGGCAGTTTATATTATGATATTGCCTGCAATGGGAGCAATATCTGAGATAATAACTACTTTCTCTCATAAGACGATATTCGGATATAAATTCATGGTTGCTTCTGTACTCGCTATTGCCTTTGTAGGATATTTTGTATGGGGACATCATATGTTTACTTCCGGAATGAGTGGGACAGCTCTTTATACCTTCTCCCTGCTTACATTTATAGTTGCTGTACCCAGTGCTATCAAGGTATTTAACTGGATATCCACTATGCACCACGGCTCTATAGATCTGCAAACTCCGTTTTATTGGGCAATGGCTTTCATTTTTGTATTTATGATTGGTGGTTTTTCAGGTCTTATTCTGGGTTCTCTTGCAGCTAATGTGCATCTTCATAATACTCATTTTGTCGTTGCTCATTTTCATTTTATTGTATTCGGAGGAACCGGATTTGCCTTCTTCGGAGCCATGCATTACTGGTTTCCTAAAATAACCGGTAAAATGTACGATACAAAATGGGCAAATATAGGACTGGTTCTCTTTTTTATTGGATTTATCACTTTATACGGCCCTATGTTTTATTTAGGATTTAAAGGTATGCCGAGAAGGTATTATGATTATGATGAAGTCTTTCATGCTGGAAACATTATTTCCACAATGGGTTCCTGGGTGCTTTACTCCGGATTGGCAATTATTATAATAAACCTGTTCTCATCGTTGAAAAGTGGCAACATGGCTCCATCAGATCCCTGGGGCGGGAAGACCCTGGAATGGACAGTCCCTTCCCCTCCTCCGGTCGAAAATTTTGATGAGACCCCTGTAATTACCAAAGGACCCTACGACTATAAATGAATACTACTCCAGAAATACACCGGGACGACCTGGCCTCCAAAACAGGAATGTGGCTGTTCTTGTTTACAGAAATGCTGCTGTTCGGCGGCCTTTTTGTAGTTTATTCGGTGTACAGGTTCAGAAATGCCCAGGCTTTTCACCTTGCTGCGGGGGAACTTAGTGTTACAATCGGTACAATTAACACTATTATCCTCTTAATCAGCAGTGCAATGATTGCTATGTCGATCACAGCAATGCAAAAGAAAAATAAAAAATTTGCCATTTTTCTTCTCTGCATTACGATTTTACTGGGTTTAGCTTTTCTGGTAAATAAATACTTTGAGTGGGGCGGGCATATTAAAGAACATATTTACCCTGGCTCAACTATTCTTGCTTTGCGTGGGCAGGGCGATGTTCTTTTCTATGGTCTCTATTTTTTTATGACCGGTCTGCATGCATTGCATATCATAATCGGACTGGTCTTTATAGCGATCATAACAGTGAAAATTTTTAATAACAAAATTACGTTCGACAATTATGTTTTGCTTGAAAACAGTGGTTTATACTGGCACCTGGTTGACCTGATATGGATCTTCCTGTTTCCGCTGTTCTATCTCATTACTTAAACCTAACAGTAAGAATGGAAAATGAAAAAAATCATATAATTCCTTACCGGACATTTCTGTATGTTCTGGCACTTTTAATAACATTAACACTTACCTCAGTTGCACTGACACAAATTTATCTGGGAACTCTAACCGTAGTGATGGTTCTGGTAATAGCTGCAATTAAATCTTCATTTGTACTGCGAATCTTTATGCATCTCAAATTTGAGAGCAGAATGTTTTCAATCGCTGTTGTTGCTGTTATATTGTTGATATCTGTTGTAATAATAATAACTTTTCTGGACTACCTATATAGATAATAAGTATGTATTCAACTACAGGAACTGACGCTTCAAATTATGTATCTACTTTCAATACAGCCTTTTACTTTATTGCAGGTATTTCATTGATTCTCCTGATAGGGCTGACGTTAACCATGCTTTATTTTGTATTCAAGTATAACAAAAGAAAAAATAAAATTGCTATTCAGAATGAAGGAAATACATTCCTGGAAATTACCTGGACAGTTGTGCCTATAATTTTAGCCCTCTTTATGTTCTATTTTGGATGGGAAGGATGGAAGCCAATGAGCAAGCCTCCGGCTAATGCCATGAATATAACGGCGACGGCAAGGATGTGGAGTTTTTCATTTCTCTATGATAATGGCAAGGAAAGCCCTGATCTTATTGTTCCGGTTAATACTCCTGTTAAAATAAATCTTGTTTCACTTGATGTAATTCACAGTTTGTTCATTCCTGCATACAGAATAAAATCTGATATTGTTCCCGGTCGTGTAAAGTTTATGTGGTTTATTCCAGAGACCGAAGGAAATTACGATCTCTATTGTGCTGAATACTGCGGATTGCGCCATTCCTACATGAAAGCTATGGTCAAAGTTTTGCCTAAAGATAAATTCACTTCCTGGTATGGCGATACTGCCTCGCTGGCTAAGACAACCGAAGGATCAGTTCCAGGCGCTGAGGGATTGGCTATTATGAAAATACAGGGATGCCTGGCTTGCCATTCCTCAGACGGCTCCAAAATTGTAGGCCCGACCTATCTGAATTTATTTGGAAGTCAACAGGTTGTTATTCGGGATGGTGTAGAAGTGAAGGTAACTGCTGATGAGGCATATATAAAACAGATGATACTAGATCCGGCTTCCCAGGCAGTTAAAGGATACCCTAAAGGGCTGATGCAGAGTTATAAAGGTAAAATTACTGATACTGATCTGGCCAAAATAATTGAATACCTTAAAACCCTTAATGAAAAATAATTCTGAAAACATTATCAGAAATTATCTTCAGCTAGGTAAATTAACTATAATGCTCCCTGTAAGTCTTACGGGATTTACCGGCTATTTTATTTTTAATCCCCACTTGTCCCTTAAATTAATATCCGTCAGCTTTGGTATCCTCCTGATGGGAATTTCTGCCTCATCATTAAACCAGATACAGGAATTCACACTTGACAGTAAGATGGAACGGACACGCAGTCGTCCGATTCCCGCCGGCCGGATTAATTTTAACAGTGCAATTATTTTTACTATTTGTACCTTTCTTGCAGGTATTTATTTTATTTTTTCAGGCGGAAACCTTATGGCTGCTCTTATAGGGCTATTCGCAGTTTTATGGTATAACCTCATTTATACATATTTAAAAAGAATTACCGCTTTTGCAGTTATTCCCGGTGCTTTAACCGGAGCGTTGCCACCGCTTATCGGATGGATAGCTGCCGGCGGAGGAATTTTGGACAAGCCTGTTTTATTTCTTGAATTCCTGTTTTTCACTGGGCAGATTCCTCACTTCTGGCTACTGATAATTAAATACGGGCAAGAATATAAAAAAGCAGGTATTCCAACTCTTACGGATATATTTACTAATGATCAGATTAACCGGCTAACTTTTACATGGGTTCTAACTTCCGTAATTGCCGCAATGTTTCTGTGCTATTTTGATATTATCAGGACTAGTGCCCTTATCGGAATTCTGCTGGTAGCTTCAATTTATTTGATCTGGGAATTCTCTGCTCTCATAAAAACAGGAACAGACACGAAGTCATATAAAAAATATTCATTGCTTCTGGATTCATACTTTCTGCTGGTACTGATTCTCTTAATATCTGACAGGATAATTGAAACTGTTTTCTAGGAAATGAAATCCATTAACCGCTAAGCACACTGACCTGCCTGCCAGCTGGAAAGTCACAAAGTACACAAAGGAAAAACCTTATTATAAATTACTTTGTGACATTTGTATAATTCCTTTGGGACCTCCGTGGTTAAAGGATTTGGTTTTTTATTGCTAAAACTTATGATTCAGGCTCTCATCCAGATACGGGTGGTTGAATGGTATAATTTTTGCTTTACTGAGAGTTGTGGCAACAACCAGAGCAAATAGTCCTGCATATCCTATAAAAGTCCCTGCTGAAATCCAACCGAACTTAAGCGCACCGGTAGTGCCAGGAATTACCTGCACAAAAAGATCGATGTACTGACCTATAATCAGGAAAATGATAACAACTGTAATTACAGTCATATTTCTGCTGGTTTTAACAGGAAGTAGCACCATAAAAGGGATAAACCAGTTCAGCCCGATCTCTGCGAAGAATAATATCTTCCATCCGGCCTGCCACCTTACGCTGTAGTAAGCCGTCTCTTCAGGAATATTACCGTACCAGATAATCATAAACTGTGCAAACCAGAAATATCCCCAAACGATGGAAAGCATAAACAGATATCTCGCAAAATCATGGAGATGATATTCATTAAGGAATGGGAAATAACCTCTTTTATATAGAATAAAAACAATCAGTGTCAGGATTGATACCCCATGTAAAAATGCCGCTACAAGGTTTTTCAAAGCAAATATTGTACTGTACCATCTTACATCAAGTGACATAATCCAGTCTATTGCAGAGAGGGATAAAGTAACTGCAAGGATGAAAATGAAAATTTTTGAATATAGCTCAGTTTTACCAAATAAAACCATTATACCGTCAGAGTCTGAAGGATCAGCTTTATCATCCTGCAATGAGATCTGTCGTAGTTTCCAGACAAACACGATCCATAGTGAAAAGTAAATTACCATCCTTGCGAAAAAGAACGGGATATTCATAAAGACCGATTTATGCTGTAAAATGGGGTCGAGAGCCACTGCTTCTTTGTGGGTCCATTGATAAAGGTCTTTCATTCCAAACCAGAGAAGAAGAAAAAACAATGCAGCGAAAGGAATATATGACATCATGGCTTCTGAAACCCGTTTGAAAGCTGATGACCATCCCGATTGAGATATGCTCTGTATGACAAAAAAGAAAGCCCCTCCCATTGCAAGTGAAAGAAAGTAATAATTAACTATGAGGTAATTCGCCCATGTGGTCTGCCGGTCTGTAATAAGTCCTAAAATGATTGTCACCGCACCTATTGCTGTTAACAGCAGGGTTATTATCTTAAAGTTTCTGGATACTGTGGTTTGCTCCTTCATTACTTTTTGTTTTGGGTACCAACTGGCTTTTTCACTTCTTCCTGAAGCTTTCTTATATAAAGAACCAGCTTCCATCGGTCATCACGCCTTATCTGTGAACCGTGTGCTCCCATAGAACGAATGCCGAGAGTTATCGTATGAAAAATCTCACCGTCCTTCAGTTTAGCAGCAGTATCTCCGGATAGTGATAGAGGTTTTAATGGGTAAAGGCCACTGGCAAAAAGATGCCCGTCCCCTTTTCCTTCGATTCCATGACATCCGATGCAGAAGGTGGTATAAACTGCCTTTCCCCTTAAAAGTGTCTCTGATGTCTCTGAAAAAGGGTTTACGAGCTCTTTCCCGGCCTTTATTCTGGACTCCGGATCATTTGTATATTCAAAGGGTGTAAAATCACGTGGCACGGTCCCCGGGACCGGTACTCTCATTGTCATCCCGTTTTCAAAGTTTGGATTTTTTGAGTAAGTCTCGTAAGCAGTAGAATAAAACATATCAGGGAAATAATCCCATCCCGGATTGTTCCTGTCCCTGTTACAGGAGCTTAGATTCATTAATAAAAAGACCAGGAATGTGGTTTTGATAATTCTTCCCGGTGAATAAATATTAATCATGATTCTACATTTTCAAATTCTTTATCAATTATCTCAACGGCTCCTTGTTCTTCCATTATATTTCCGGCTTTTCCCCTGGCAGATTTGTCTAGGGAATTTGTATCTATAACTATTACAAATTTGTCGTCTGTTGCTCTTAAATCGAAGATGGTATTATCACGACCAGGAAAGAGTTTTGATCTGGCTGAAAATAGCGCAAGGCTGGCTATCGTAACTGTAAGAATAGTAATAATAATGGTGACTATTATGAATGATGGAAATGAGTTGAAAGGCTTACCTCCGTAGACAATAGGCCAGTTAATAACAGATGTGTAATAAAGAAATGACAGGGTTATGATAATGCCAAAAAGACCAAAAAAATAAGCAGCTGTTGGCAATCTTGATTTGCGTTTCAGCAGATGAAATACTTCGTGAATAGGATAAGGAGTAAAAACGTCAAATATCAGGATCTTCTGCTCCTGCAACGATCTTATTGTGGAAATAAATTTCCCTTCGTCGTTGAAAATCCCTATTTTAAAAGTTCTGTTCATAATCTGACTCTTAATCCTCTTCTTTGTTGCCTATCTGAGCAACACTTTTCAGTTCACTGATGGCCATCATGGGAATATAACGCATGAATAGCAATACTCCCATGGCAAATAATCCGATTGTTCCGACAAAAACGCCAATGTCGATAACAGTGGGAGAATATGATACCCAGTTAGAGGGTAAAAAATCTTTGCTTAATGAGGTAATGACAATATTGAATCTTTCCAGCCACATGCCAAGATTAATAACAAGTGAAATAAAAAGCAGACCTACCCAGTTTCGTCTTATTTTCCTGAACCAGAAAAGCTGTGGTATTAATGCATTACACACTATCATTCCCCAGAATTGCAACGCATAGTCCCCGGTCATTCTGTTTTTGAAAAATGTGAAAAATTCATATTTATTTCCCGAGTACCACGACATAAATATTTCTGTTAAATAGGCAGTTCCCATAATAAGGGAGATAAAAATAAGTATCCGGGCTATTGCATCCATGTGGTTATCAGTGATATAATCTGTAAGCTTGTAAATCTTCCTGATAATCACCATAAGAGTCATAACCATTGCAAAACCAGAGAAGATAGCGCCGACTACGAAGAAAGGGGGAAAAATGGTTGTATGCCATCCCGGTTCTATACCAACTGCAAAATCAGTGGAAACAATTGAGTGAACAGATACCACGAGCACTGCTGCAATACCTCCTAGAATAAAACTAAGCGATTCAAATCTTATCCACTGTCTGCTGGAACCAGTCCATCCCAGGCTGAAAAACCCATAAACGGCCTTTTTAATTTTTGAAGTTGCCCGGTCGCGGATAGTGCCAAGATCGGGTAACATTCCAAGGTACCAGAATGATGCTGAAATCAACAGATAAGCAGTAATAGCAGTAAAATCCCAAAACAACGGTGAGTTAAAATTAACCCATAATGGTCCGCGGGTGTTTGGATAAGGGAAAATATAAAATGCGAGCCACACTCGTCCCATGTGTAAAGCCGGAAACAGCGCTGCAGACATAACTGCAAAAACGGTCATTGCCTCAGCTGACCTGTTTATTGAAGTCCTCCACTTTTGTCTAAGAATGAGTAGAAAAATTGAAAAAGCAGTCCCTGCGTGTCCGATTCCAATCCACCAGACAAAATTTACTATCTCCCATCCCCATGCAACAGAATTATTTACACCCCAGGTACCAATTCCTTTATAGACAGTAGTATATATTGCATACCCCCCGAAAACGGCAGCTGTTGATGAAATCACAAAAGCAATGTACCACCACAGTCCAGGTTGCTTTTCCATCGGATATGCAACCTCTCTTGTAATCTGACCAGGTGATTTATTCCCTTCGATCAGCGGACCCCTGATATTTCTGTTATACATTGGTTAGCTACTGATTTTTAAGAGTTCAGTTTTTCATCATTCCGGACCTTTGTCAGGTATCCGGTATTAGGCAGTGTATGCAATTCTTCCAGTAAATGATAACACCTTGGATCTCTGAATAAAGCTGAGACTTTGCTGTTCTCATCATTAAGATTACCAAATACAATGGCTCCTGAAGGACAGGACTGCATACAAGCAGTCTTAATTTCATAATCCTTCAATACACGGTTTTCAAGTTTTGCCTGTAATTTTTTTTCCTGGATCCGCTGAACACAGAAAGAACATTTTTCCACAACTCCTCTTTCTCTTACGGTCACATCGGGATTAAGTACCATTTCCCCAAGATCTGATGAAGTATTAAAGTCAAATGCTTTATTGTTGGTATACCGGTACCAGTTAAATCTTCTTACTTTATAAGGACAGTTATTAATGCAATATTTAGTACCTACACAACGGTTATATGTCATTTGGTTCAACCCTTCGCTGNNAATCCTTCTGCGAATAACCTGGTCCTTCCCAACTACAGGGATATTATTCTCAGCCTGACAGGCTATAACACATGAGTTACAACCTACACACGCGTTCAGGTCAATAGCCAGCCCCCAGTGAAAACCATCATACTTTATTTCCGGGTAGAGAGTTTTGTGTGCTGATTCAAATTCTTTATGAAACTCATTCCCTGAAGACGGGTTCTTTTTAAATTCACTCAGAACAGTATCTCTCACTATTGGTCTGCCTTCCATTGAAGAGCGCTCCTGGGTAAGTGCCAGCTGCCTTTTTTTCAGCGTTTTTTCAATCTTTTCAATTGAAAATCCATAAACTCTGTTTCCTTTATTAATTGTGGTATATGGATATAGGTTGACACCAATATTTGAACAAACTTTCCCGGAATTAGTGTGACCGTATCCAAGGGCGACAGAAATAGTACCTTCAGCCTGTCCCGGCTGTATAAACGCAGGAAGTATTAATCCCTGAGTAAGCTTTATTAAATCACCTGTCTTAATACTATATTTTTCAGCATCGCTGACTGATATTGCTGCAACATTTTCCCAGCATTGCTTTGAAACCGGGTCAGGCAATTCCATTAACCACGGATTATTGGAATGCATTCCTGTCCCTAATGATACACTTTCAAGTATAACAATTTCAAACACTCCTGAAGCAAGCTTACCTGATGTATTCAATGCCATGTTAAGCGCTTCTTTTCTAAAAATGAGCTTTTCGGCAGATGAAACCCTATAACTGAAAACTCCATTTCCAAGAGATTCATTCCAGAAATTTCTGAAATCAGGTTTGCCTGAAAGCGGGAAGTACTCCTTTTCCCAGTTTTTCAGAATATAATCATGATAAGAGTCATTGGATCCCGACCACTTCAATAATGAATCCTGAAACGAGCGTGTATTAAATAGCGGATTTATGCAAGGCTGGCTTAAAGATAATTGACCGGGAATTATTTCAGAATCATCCCACGATTCAAGATAATGATTTACAGGACATTCAAATTTTGCGATTCCTGCAGTTTCATTAAGGGCAACTGCCATATTCACACTCAACTCGGTTTTCCTTATTCCTGCCAGGAATTTATCCTGTTCATTATAATCATATGCAGGATTAACATTGTAAGTAAGCAGAGCTTTAACCTTTCCTGAATTCAAATCATTTACAAGCTCT
>PMIJ01000191.1 GCA_003157015.1 Bacteroidales bacterium | reverse complement strand
TATACTTATGATACTGATGGCAGGCTGGCGACCATGGTACATACAGGCAATAGTAATAATATATACACATTTACATATTCAGGATGCAACTAGAAAGAAAAACTAAATTATATCGTCGTAGTATATGTATTTCACTTAAAAAATATTAACATAATGAAAAAAATAATTTATTTACTTATTCTTACAGTGTCAGGTATTTTCAGAACAAATGCACAAGAGACCACAAAAACAGCGGAATATAAAGTTCCGGCTGCCTACCACTTTGATTATAAAGTGGTTTATGAAGTAGATCGCGATGATAAAAAAAGTCCTGAAACGATGAGTTATTATTTCACCAAAAATGGTGATTATATGAGTATGGAATCTTCTGAAATGGGAAAAGAAAAGGATATGAATTTTATGATCTCAACCAAAGATGGCCTTATGATCACTTTCGGAGAGGAACCCATTCCAAAAAAACAAGACCAGAGTCGCAAAGTTTTAAAAGTGATGGATATGCACAGTATGATGAAGGGCGGTGCAGAGACCATCGCAGCGCTTGCCAAAACAATGCCAAAAAAAGATCAGGCTGATGCTGAAAAGAAGAAACCAAACGAAATGGACAATTTTGTTAAGACGGGGAGAACAAAACAGGTTTTCGGATATACGGCAGAAGAATATTCGAAGAATTTCACAAAGGAAGAGAACGGGAAAGTTCATGAAGGTACGATGAGTGTCTGGTATGCCAAAGTAGATTTTGATCCGGAAATGATGTTCTCCCTGGGAATGGGAAGCATGGCCGGAGGCGGAGCACAATCCAGAATGAACCAGACTCACCCCAATAATATGCTTGGTCCGGGTTTAACTCAGAAAAACTCCCTGATGATCGAAATGGATTATTCAGAAAAGGGAGGAAAAAGCGGAACAGGCATGAAGGTGGTAAGCATTGAGAAAACCAATTTCAATAAAAGCACAGAAGGCTATTTTATTAAGAATTACGCCGGAATGAGCATGATGGAGATGATGCAAAAGGAAAATGAAGAAAAATAAAAAAAGGGTTGCACATTTGAGCAACCCTTTTTTTTTAAAAGCTGTTTGTTAGAATATTATTGTTTGGCTTTCACTAGCGCCTTGTGCAGTTTACGTCGTTTTCTCCTGAGAGCAAGTGTATAATTCACAGAGTACATAACAGGTATCAACACCAGTGTAAGGAATGTTGCAAAACTTAATCCGAAAATTATAGTCCACGACAGAGGTCCGAAAAACATTACATTATCACCGCCAAAATGCAGGTGAGGATTTAAATCTGTCAGTAATGTTGCAAAATTTATATTCATCCCAATAGCTAACGGGATAAGGCCCAAGATGGTAGCTGTAGCCGTCAGAACCACAGGTGTGATACGGGTCAGTCCTGCCTGGATAATTGCCTGTCTTGTTTTAACTCGCTGTTCTTTTAATCTGTCGGCAAACTCTACCAAAAGTATTCCATTTCTGACAACGATACCGGCCAGTGCAACAATACCCATTCCTGTCATAATAATTGAAATTGTCATGCCAAAGATCATATAACCCAGTAACACCCCGATCAGACTGAATATGACCTCAGATACAATAATTAAAGCTTTTGACATCGAATTAAATTGTGTAATCAGAATAAACATGATCAGGAATAAACAGAGAATCATTGCTTTTGAAAGGAATACCATTGATTCTGCCTGATCTTCTTGCTCACCTGTAAGACGTATATCGACATCCGACGGTTTTGTAAACTGCGGCATCACTTTACGGAGCTGAGCATTTATCAGGTTTGCATTATACCCATCTAAAACATTCGAGGAGACTGTAATTACTCTCTTGAGATTAAGACGGTTAATCTGGCCATAACTATTCACATATTCAACATGTGCAACTACTGATAGAGGGATCTGACGTATTAGTCCTGAAGTCATGTCTCTGTAGGTAATTGTAAGATTGAGCAACTGCTCGAGATCTTTGCGCTGGTTTTCCTCAAAGCGAAGCATTATTGAATACTGGTCCTCTCCTTCACGGTATTTGGATATTTCTTTGCCGAGCTGACCCGTACGGATTGCATCACCTACTACTGCGGCTGTTATGCCCTCAGTATTTGCTATTTCACGGTCAAGGATAATGGCAAGCTCAGGTTTTGTGGAAGCAAAGTCAGATTTTAGTTCCTCAATTCCTCCAATCTGTAATGAATCAATAAATCGTTTAAAGTTATCGGCAGTTGCAGCGAGTTGTGCCAAATCATCCCCGGAGATTTCAATATTGATCGGTTTCCCTGTGGGAGGACCCATTTTTATTTTATCAACAACTATCTCAGCGCCAGGGACATCTTTCAAGGCCTGACGCATCTTATTCATATAGACGCTTGTACTCTGACCGTGCCTGTACTTATACTCAACAAAATTAACTGCTATCTTAGCCAGGTTTGACGATGTGCTGGCATTGTCAAAATTGTTGTCAGAAGCAAGAAAAGCAACATTAGTTACCACAGATTCCACAATAGGATTTTTTTCTCCCAGGACACTCATGATCCTGTGTTCAGCAATACGGGCAACTGAATCCGTAACTTCTATCTGCGTGCCGATAGGCATTTTGATATAAGTGTTTATAGTATTTGGCTCATTGTCGGGGAAAAAGACAACTTTAGGTTTTACAATATTATTTAATACCATCGTAAACACGAAAAGCGCTATCATACCGCCCAGCAGATATGCTGGCCTCCTTCCTTTTAATACCCAAACCAGGGTATTCTCATATTTTTTCATCAATGCAGGAAGTACACTGTTCTGAAATTTCCGGAAAACTTTATAACCAAACAATTCATGACCTAAGAAAGAAATTGCAATGAACATGGTAAAATTACCAACACCTCTTGCGCCAAACAGGTAAAATGGTATTGATATAAGAGCTATTACAATGGTAGTTTTGAAAACATTGCGTTTGTTAACCGGAGCATCATCATCATCAAGCTTCATGAAATCTACAGCAAATACAGGGTTGAAGATATAAGCAACTATCAATGAAGCGAAAAGAGTAATAATGAGCGTAACCGGGATAAAAACCATAAAACTTCCCACAACTCCGGGCCAGAATGCAAGCGGGAAGAATGGAGCAAGTGTAGTTAGGGTACCGGAAAGTATCGGTACAAAAACTTCTCCTGCCGCAGCTTTTGCCGAGGAGGTGATATCCATTTTGGTTTTCTTGTGAATACGGTGTGTATTCTCTATTACCACTATGGCATCATCCACGACTATTCCAAGCGCAAAAATAAAGGCGAACATCACAAGCATATTCATTGTAAATCCAATCCAGGGCAGAATAATGAAGGCAATAGCCATCGACAAGGGAACCGAAAACGCCACAAAAAGAGCATTCACCAGACCCATAAAGAACATAAGAACAATTGTTACAAAAATAAAACCAAGGATAATTGTATTATTAAGCTCATTTACAGTGTTCCTGGTATTCCTTGACTGGTCACCCGTTACCTTAACTATTAGGTTTGAAGGCAGCTTTGTCTTCTGCATATCAGCTATGATGGCCTTGATTTTATCGGAGGCATCCAGAAGATTTTGTCCGCTTTTCTTAATCACATTAAGAGTAACTACATTTTTCCCATTATAACGGGCGAAATTTTCCGGCCGCTTAAAACCATCGCGTACGGTGGCAATATCGCGGAGTTTTACAACGGCCCCGCTGCTTGTGCTTAATATAATATTTTTTATTTCGTCAATGTTTGTCACTTCTCCAACCACTCTGATTGACCTGCTCATATTCTGAAGATCAATATTGCCTCCGGAAACTGTCATATTATTGAGACTGACAGCCTGCTCGATATCCCTGAAAGTAAGACTTGCGGCTTTCATCTTATACATATCAACGTCTACCTGGATTTCCCTGGTTAGAGCTCCACCTATTTCGACCCGCGTAATTTCCGAGAGGCTCTCAATCCTGTCCTGCATATCATCTGCATATTTCTTCAACCTGTCGAGAGGTATATCTCCTGAGAGATTGATATACTGAATTGGGATCTCCGAAAGATCTATCTCATTAACAGAAGGATCGACAAATAACGGATCGCTAGGTAAATCTCTTTTTGTCTTATCAACGGCGTCCTTTACTCTCTGCTTTGCATCTTTTATCTCAATACCTGTATTAAACTCAACGATAATTGCAGACATATCCTGGATTGAGCGGGATGTAATTTTTTTGACACCGCTCATCGATTTGAGGTTCTTTTCCAATGGTCTTGTTACCAGGTTTTCCATATCGGCAGGTGATGTTCCCGGATAAAAAGTATTTACATTTATCATAGGAATCACAATCTCAGGGATCTGTTCCTTTGGGATGGTGTAATAGTTAATCAAACCAAATATTGCTATAATAAAGACCAGAACATAAACGCTGATCTTATTATCAATAGCCCAGCTGGTAGCGAAGAATTCTTTAAACTTTTTTTCCATGAAAATATCTTTTAATTCTCTGATCGTTTAAATCAGAACTATACTTAAAATCTTACAAATTCACCATCAACCAGTTCCTGGTAACCAACTGATATAACCTTGTCACCTACTGCCAAACCCTTGAGAACTTCAGCAATTCCGTTATAACTGTTCCCGAGAATTACAGGTTGTTTAAATGCTGCATTATATTTCTCCTTGGTACGCACCACATAAACATAACTGCCGGTCGGGTCAGTCTGAATTACGTTCATCGGGACCTGAATTGCGCTGTCAGTATGATAATCATTTATCTGGATAATTGCTATCATATTAGCTTTCAGATCACTGATCCCGTCAAGGAGTTTGGTTTCAATCATAAAAGTCCGGTTAACCGGATTAATATACTTGCTTACAAAATCAACCTTTGTTTCAATCTGTTTATTAATATCAGGGAATAAGACTAATAGTTTATCTCCTAACTTAACTTTGGCTGAATAAGCCTCTGACACCTCAGCAGAAACCTTCAGATTTCTGAAAGCAAGAACCCTGTAGGCAGCTAATCGTGGGTCAGGTGATACAAATCCGCCAACTTTTATATTACATTCTTCTACCGTACCATCAATAGGTGATTTAATTTTGAATTTATCAACCTGCTGCTTTAAAGATGAAATCTGCTTATCAAGCGATTCCTTGTTTGTTTTAGACTGCAGGTACTGAACCTCGCTCCCGATCTTCTGATCCCAGAGACGTTTCTGTTTATCAAAAAGATCTGAAGCAAATTTATACTGAGTTTCAAGACTCTGCATCTGGCTGCGGTACTGCTGATCATCAATCTGGGCCAAAACCTGACCTTTTACAACTTTTTGGCCAACATCTGCAAATTTAGCAGAAACGGTGCCTGGAGCTTCTGCAAATACTGCAGCATTCTGATCACCATCAAGTTTGCCCTGAACACGAATAAAATGGTCAAACGTATTGCTACTGACAGCTTTCAATCCTACAAATTTAAATTTTTCGGGATTCAGAGTATCTTTCTTTTCCTTGCTGAGGTCAGCTTCGAGTACCTTAATTTTATCGGTTATTGCGGTTTGTTGCTCTTTAAGTTTTGAGAGTTGAGCCGTCTTATTACCAGTGCACGAGAACATAAGAATTAAAACTGCTGTTCCTGCTATACTCAATTTAATGGTTTTCATATCTGATCTGATTTGTTTAATTATTCGGATTTCTTAATTATATAACTTATTTACTGATGCTTAGAATACGATCGAGCTTTGCTTTTGCATTTAGAAGAGATAGAACAGAATTGTAGTAGTTTGATTCTGCAGTTAAAAACTGGTTCTGATTTTGAGTAAGCTCGAAGCTTGAAGAAACACCTTCTTTATATTTGATGACTGTTTTGTCATATACTTTCTTGCTGAGATCCATACTTTCCCTGTTCGTGACGAAATTGCTATAAGCAGTCTGGTAATTACTTTTAGCCGTTTCGAATTCCATTATCAACCCCTGTCCTGCATTTTCCTTTGCAAGGTCAGCTTTTGCGAGGTCAAACTTGGCTTCGCTGACTCTTGCATTCCGCATCCCGCTGGTAAAAATGGGAATATTCAGAGAAGCTCCTACCACATTTTTTACAGCAAAATTAAAAGCTGGCATATTAGTCTGTTCTTCATGTCTGTAAAATGCAGCTATAGTTGGTAGATATTTTGATTTTTCGCGTTTTAACATTAAAGCAGAAATCTTTTCCTGGTAATTAACTAACTGGTAGTCCGCACTATTGTTTACATCAAATGCAGTTGAGGTTAAATACTGGGTTTTGCCCTGTTCAATAATACCGTGAAGACTATCCGTAAGCTCAATATTCTGATCGAAATTTAAACCCAGCTGATATTTAAGTAGTTTTAAAGTAATTTGCTTTTGTGATTCTATGGAAGTAATAAGAGTCTGTATATTGGACTTACTTATCTTGACTTGATCCACGTCTGTTTCTTCATTTAAACCCTGTTCATTCATTTTAACCAGTTCATTGTAGGTCTGGTCAACTGATTTCAAACTTTGATTTAAAACCTTTTCATTTTCTCCTAGAACTAAAACAAGATGGTAAGTTCCGGCTACTGATTCTTTCGTTTCATTCTCTGTTTTTACCAGACCTTTCTCAGTCATTTCTTTAACAACTTTGGTAGCCTGTAACCCAACCAGATATTCGCCGCTGAAAATAAGCTGTGAAACTGTAAAATCAATTACAGTATTGTCATGGACACCGAGCGAAAACGGAGGAGAATTTATATAGGCATTAGTAAGATCGGACTTTGTAATATTCCCATCGGGAAGTGAATTCACATCAAGTACGGGTCCAAGGTTTAATTCGGGTACAACAAACTGATGAAGATAATTTGCAGCAACACTGAACTGAGGCAATCCCGTTGCCAGATTTTCCCACACTTGTTTCTCAGCATGATTAATATCAATTTTTGATGACTTAACTGCCCTGTTGTTTTGAAGTGCAAAATCCTGGGCCTCCTGTAAGGAAAGTTTAAGTGTTTCTTTTTTATCCTGACCGAATCCTGGAACAATTGATCCAATAAGTATAAATGTTAAAAGGTATTTCCGTATAAAATTCATATTATAAATTATTTATTATAAGCCGTTTCTAATTCTTTTATCTTTTTTTCCAAAATTATGATCCCTTTACTGGTTGCAATACCACGAATATGATAATTGAGCAGTTCCACAAATAATTTTATTGAAGTGAACTCCTCAACAGAAAATATCTCAAAAATATTTGTATCCTCCGATCTCCACAAATATAACTTCGTAATTATTTCTGTGTTCATATCCTTACGATATAACCCCTCTTTTATCCCTTTCCGGAGGTTTAAAAGTATATAGTTGTAAATCCCTTCCCTGCGGTCTTTTAAAGTTTTCTGATAGTGCTGCGGATAATATTTTTTAAGGTCATACTCAGTTGCAGGATTCTGATCGCGCATCAGTTTGTTCATAAAGATCGATATCTCAAATAACTCTTCTATGGCATTGAAACCAAATTCAAAGCATTTTGATATTTCCTCTCTCCTGATTTCTAATTCATTCTGAATAAATTTTCCCACAAGGTCATCTTTATCAGTCACATACTGGTAAAGAGTCTTCTTTGAAATACTAAGCTCCCGCGCAACATCATCCATAGTTATACTTTTAATTCCGTATTTCATGTATAACTCGCGAACCTTCAGCAGTATATTTTTCAGCTCTTCATTCATGCGGCAAAAATAGTATCAAAAAACTTAGGAAACAAATTTTATATAAAATGTTTCCTAAGTTTTTTAGAAAATCAACAAAAATGTAACAATTAAGTACTTCGGGCTTAAAATGAGCTTATGAAAAATAAAGTCGGTTCTTCGCTCTCCGCCAGCTGGCGGAGCCGGGGTAAACGAAGAACCGAAGCGAAGCGGAGCTCGGCTAAGCCAAAATCAATGGGTTGATAAGCATGATTCCAGATTCTTATATTAAATTAATTGAATAAATTAGTTAATATTGAACTTGAAAAAACTAATCGATTATGACAGAACAGATAAAACAAATTGCAGAAAGAATAAAAGAGATACGTGAAATCTCGGGATTATCTGCCGAAACCCTGGCAGGAAAGCTGGGAATTTCAATTGATTTATATTTGAATTATGAAAGCGGGAATACCGATATACCTGTAGGAATTATATTTGAAATATCCGAAATGTTCAATATTGAATTATCTGTAATGCTTGGAGGGGACAATCCTAAACTACGAATTTATGGAGTTGTCAGGAACGGCAAAGGATTAAAACTTGAGCGCAGAAAGCAGTACAAATATGAAAGCCTGGCTTACAATTTCATACATAAAAAAGCTGAACCTTTCATGGTTACAATAGATCCTGGTACAGATGACAAATTGCTTGAATTTAATTCACACCCCGGACAGGAATTTAATTTTGTTGTTAAAGGTACAATGATGACAATAATTGACGATCATGAGATAATTCTGAATGAAGGGGATTCCATATATTTTGATTCGGGTCACAAACATGCAATGAAAGCGCTTAATAGTGAACAGGTGAAGTTCCTGGCAATAGTTTTATAACAATACTTAGATAAGAGAATAATGATACTTGAAAAATATCTTGACAGAATTGAATACAACTCCTATAAGGAATTTACAACCGATTTTAAGATAAGGATACCTGCAAATTTCAACTTTGCATATGACGTTGTTGATGAAATAGCAGCCTCCAACCCCGGTAAAACTGCAATGGTATGGTGCGATGACAAAGGAAATGAAGCCATATTTACGTTCGGACAAATGAAGTATTTCAGTGATAAGGCCGCCAGTTTCTTCAAATCACTTGGCATTCGAAAAGGTGATCCTGTTATGCTTATCCTTAAAAGACGGTTTGAATTCTGGTTTTGTACGCTGGCATTAAATAAACTTGGAGCTATCACAATTCCGGCGACTCATCTCCTATCTACTAAAGACCTTATTTACAGAAATAATGCCGCTGATATAAAGATGATCGTTTGCGTACCTGACAGTGAAGTTATTCAACATATTGAAGAATCAGAAGGAAAATCGCCAACATTGAAACTTAAAGTAATGATTGACGGAGAAAGGGAAGGTTGGCTGAATTTTACCAAAGGAATGGAAAAAAGTTCGGAAAACTTTGTCAGACCTGTTTCAGATCAGGCAACGGCTAATACCGATATCATGCTTCTCTACTTTACTTCAGGAACAACTGGAATGCCTAAAATGGTGAACCATGATTTTATTTACCCCCTGGGGCATATTCTTACTGCAAAATACTGGCAGAATGTTAAGGATGACGGACTTCACTTTACGGTTGCAGACACTGGTTGGGCCAAATCTGCATGGGGTAAATTGTATGGTCAATGGCTGTCAGGCTGTGCTGTAATGACTTATGATTATGATAAGTTTGTGCCAAAAAACTTAATGGAAGTAATTGAAAAACATAAAGTTACTTCTTTTTGCGCTCCTCCTACCATATACAGGTTCCTCATCAAGGAAGATCTCTCAAAATTCGATCTGAGTAATCTTAAGTATTGTGTTGTTGCCGGGGAACCCTTAAACCCCGAGGTTTTTAAACAATTCTATGATAAGACCGGAATAAAGCTAATGGAAGGATACGGACAGACAGAATGTACAGTAGCCGTGGCAACCTACCCATGGATGGAACCAAAACCAGGTTCAATGGGAATGCCTACTCCGGGTTACGACATTGAGATTGTTGATGAAGACGGCAATCCCTGTGAAGCAGGAAATGAAGGAGAGATTGTTATTCGTACAGCCATCAGCAAACCTGTTGGTATGTTCAATGGTTATTACCGTGACGATCAGCTGACTGCCAGTGTCTGGACCAAAGGTGTATACAGAACGGGTGATATGGCGTGGCGGGATGAGGATGGATATTACTGGTTTGTAGGTAGAGCTGACGATGTTATCAAAAGCTCGGGATATCGCATAGGTCCTTTTGAAGTCGAGAGTGCCCTCATGGAGCACCCTGCTGTACTTGAGTGTGCAATCACTGCCGTACCTGATCCTGACAGGGGTCAGATTGTCAAAGCGACTATCGTTCCATCAAAAAACTATCATCCCAGTGAAGAACTTGCAAAAGAGCTTCAGGAACATGTTAAAAAAGTTACTGCTCCATATAAATATCCACGTCTGGTTGAGTTCGTGACTGAACTTCCCAAAACGATCAGTGGGAAGATAAGACGGGTGCAGATACGCGATGAAGACAAATAAATTTATTCTGATTAATTAATAATTATCGTCAAATGGCTCTAACTGGAAAATCATCCGGCACACTTTTCAAATCAACAAGTGAAAAGGGCAACCCTGCCTACATCATGGCACTAACGCTGGTAGCAACTTTAGGCGGACTCCTTTTTGGATATGACACTGCTGTGGTAAATGGTGCAGAAAAATCGTTGGTTCAGTTTTATATTGCAAGAATTATTGATCCCGGAAACCTTGACTATGCAATTAAAATGATAACGCAATATAAGTTTATGGTTACCCTGGCCTTTTACCTTGTGGTCTTGATAGTTTCAGCCCAGATACTCAAGCTTCTCGGAAAAAACAAGGGTTTTTTAATCAGTGCAATACTTCTCATTATCCTTACTATTTGGGCTGTTGGCTATCTGAAAGCTTCAATTTCACAAACACCGGAATCTTTAAAAAGTTACGTTGATTCGGTAAAAGGATTTACGATATCAAGTGCATTAATCGGATGCATTATCGGAGGTGCGATGGCCGGATTTATTTCAAAATCGGTTGGACGGAGGAATGGACTGATAATTTCAGCCCTTGCGTTTACAATATCGGCCATTGGAGCCTGGAACCCTGAAAAACTGAATTTATTCGGCACTCTTCCTGTCTTCTCTTTTGTAATCTATAGAATCGTTGGCGGAATAGGCGTTGGATTAGCTTCAATGCTTTCACCCATGTACATTGCTGAAATAGCACCAGCTAATGTGAGAGGAAAACTGGTTTCATGGAACCAGTTCGCAATAATTTTCGGAATGCTTGTGATTTATTTTGTAAATCTGATAATAGCACGAAGAGGAAATGAGGACTGGCTTATTTCAGAAGGCTGGAGATGGATGTTTTTCTCTGGTGTAATTCCTTCCGGACTGTTCCTGCTCCTGCTTATGTTTGTTCCGGAGACTCCAAGATACCTGGTTATGAAAGGAAAAGAGGACAAAGCGCTGAAAGTTCTGAATAAAATCTCCGGGGAAAAAACTGCGCCTGATATATTAAAAGAGATAAAGGATACTCTGCATGAAAAAAGTATCCCTTGGCTTTCATATGGATTCCTTGTTATTTTTATTGGTATCCTGCTCTCTGTATTCCAGCAGTTTGTTGGTATAAATGTTGTTTTGTACTATGCCGGAAATATATTCCGGAATATGGGGAATTCGAATGATTCCTCCATGATACAGACGATTATTGTAGGTATTGTGAACCTGGTATTTACAGTTCTTGCCATCTTTACTGTTGACCGGTTCGGAAGAAAGCCATTGATGATTATCGGAGGTGTTGGGATGGCAGTCAGTATGGTTGCGCTTGGACTTTCATTTTACTTTGGGAAACTGGGAATTATGGCTCTTATTTTTATGCTTACCTATACTGCTTCATTTGCCATGAGTTGGGGACCTGTAACATGGGTATTGCTCTCCGAAATATTTCCTAATTCAGTAAGAAGCGCCATGTCAATAGCGGTAGCTGCCCAATGGTTGGCTAACCTTGTTGTTTCATGGACATTCCCTATGCTGAATGATAATATAGCTTTAACCACCCGATTCAACCACGGATTTGCTTACTGGATTTATGGTATAATGGGTGTTTTATCAGCTATCTTCATTTGGAAAATTGTACCTGAGACGAAGGGTAAAACGCTGGAAGAAATTGAGAAGATCTGGAAGAAGAAAGCTTAGTGGGTTGATAATCTTTCTATAATTTCCATGCACATTCGCCCATTATGATAGGGACATAACCAGAATCCGGCTTTGTCCCCTCTTCCAGGGACACCTGATTCTGATACTGAACTGAACCATCCTCCTTTTTTGTTATCAACAAAATGGTTCCTGGTATAATTCCAGCAGTTTATTGAATTGTCAAGATAGTTTTCTTTTCCTGTAAGTTCGTAGGCATTCAGGTATCCGATTATTGTCTCAGCCTGTGCCCACCAACTCCTCTCTGTATTTGCCCGGCCTGTTGTATGATCCCTTTCGTATATAAGACTACCATCAGACTGCAGGCCTTCCGCTGCTGCATCTGCAATTCTGATGCTTGTTTCCTTCACTCTTGCCCACAACGCCTGATCGCCCAGTAAACCAGCAGCTTCAACCAGCAGCCATGACGATTCAATATCATGTCCGTAGGAATCCATAGCTGAAGTACCGTTCCAGTTCTTGTCCATAAAACAAATAAGATATGAAGTCCTTGGATCGACTATCCTATCGAGAAATATTTCAACGAGGTTCTTTAATCGCTCGGCCACCCTCCTGTCAGGCCATACCCTGTAGAGATTTGTATATGCTTCCATAATATGAAGGTGAGTGTTCATGGTTTTCTCATCCTTTATTGTCGATTCACCTATCAGCCTGTCATGAATCCGATGCCAGTCGCGGGAGAATACCTCAAAATATCCGTCAGTCTCTTTATCGAGTGCGTAATTCTCAAAGAGATTAAATAATTCCTTTGCGGTTTTTAATGCTTCCATATCACCAGTAGCTCTGTAATACTCAGCTAATCCATAAATAAAAAATGACTGAGTATATGTTTGTTTCCTTGTATCTGATGGCTCACCATCCTCTTTGACGCTCCGGTATGCCCCTCCAAATTCCTTATCGATAAAATGAGCCATTATATAATCTTTTGACCTTGTTGCAAGCCTCAGGTAGGAAGTATCTTTAAGAATACGATAAGCTGAAGAAAAAGTCCATAAGATCCTTGCATTAAGTATCCCTCCCTTATCTTCATCGGGAAATACCTCGTCATCATAGTTTATACGCCCATAGAATCCACCATCGCGTGAATCGATCATCCGTGTTGACCAGTATGGTAGTATATTCTGTGTGAGATTGATGAATACTTCATTCTTAAGCTTATTCATCCTGAGAGTCGGATCAGCACTGTTTATTTGATGATTGCCGGTGGAAGTTATATTTCCTGAAATAAGGATTGCAATTGCTGCCAATAAGTAGTTATTCATGAGATATATCTTTCAAATTTGAATTATGCTATCAATTCAGGCCAAATTAAGATCAATTCGGTAAACTGGAGTCAAAACATGTTTACAAATGCAAAATAAAACAATTAAAGGAGATTTTATCTACAGAATTGCTCACACTAAAAGAAAGTCAGTTCTGTGTGCAAGCCCCCCTTCAGAGGGGTTGGGGGGCAATCCGGCAAGAAGAAAAGAAATCTTTTTTCCGCTATTTATCCATTATCGTCTTAAGATTCTGCAATCCTTTTTCAAGATCGTTTCCTACCATCTTTTCCATATTCATGAAAAGAAAAGTAAGATTAGTCGGATATTTCATTTTCCCTGTGAATTCCCAGTGTACTCTGGTTTGATTTTCATTGGCAGAAGCAACTATCATATTAGCCCAGCTTGTTGAGGCAAACGGTTTGATAAAACGGATTTCGTAATCAATCCGTTCTCCATTCACAATTTTCAATATTTCCTGTTCCCCTTTGCCAACATTTTTATTCTCACTTTCCCAAGCAGAAACAAATCCTTCAGTTCCGTCAGTGCCGCGGTATTCAGTTTTCATATTTGGGTCCATTGAAGCCCAGACGCTGAATTTATTCTGATTTTTCAGAAACTTGAGGTACTCAAAAACAACAGATTTTGACTTATTTACTATGACTTCTTTTACAACTGAATAATCTTTTTTCACAAAAAGTCCAATTATCAACAGCAGAACAACTATGCATCCTAACGCAATGATGATCCCGATAAATATTTTCATAGTAATGTGTTTTTTTATTAAACAAACCTATACCTGATAAGTTCATGATGCTAAAAAGATTATAGCACTAACGATAGCTCAAGAAATAGGTCGGCCGATTCCGGAGGCCGTCACTATATATCCTGCACAGGCTCACCTTCTGTGGTTTCTTCTGTCGGGAATCAGGTTTTTCGACGAACCAAACCTGTTCGGGATTCGGCTATTATATTGCAGTTTATCTGGCTTAACCGGGTTGATATCAATCAGAGGAAAAGGATGATCATCAACAACCTGGATCTTTTTAGTGATCAGTTTTTCAATATCCTTCAGATATTCTTTCTCTTCAGCATCACAGAATGATATGGCGGTTCCTTTGGCACCGGCCCTTCCGGTTCTGCCAATGCGGTGAACATAAGTTTCAGAAATATTAGGAATTTCAAAATTTATTACATATTCGAGATCATCTACATCAATGCCTCTGGCTGCAATATCTGTTGCCACAAGGACTCTTGTTGTCTGGGCCTTGAAACCTGAAAGCGCTTTTTGTCTTGCATTTTGTGCCTTGTTTCCATGAATAGCTTCGGCGCTGATATTTTTCTTTTTCAGAACTCTTACAACTTTATCGGCTCCATATTTTGTCCGCGTAAATACAAGGGCAGTTTTTATCTTATCTCCTTTCAGTAATTCAAGCAACAAGGAGTTCTTATTTCCCCTGTCGATGAAATAGACGAACTGTTCTACAATATCGACTGTTGAAGCAGATGGAGTGACTTCTACCTTCACAGGTTTATAGACTATAGATCCCGCCAGTCTGACAATTTCGGGAGGCATGGTGGCTGAGAAAAAGAGAGACTGTCTTTTTTGTGGTAAAGCAGAAATTATTCTTCTAACATCATGAATAAAACCCATATCAAGCATCCTGTCTGCTTCATCGAGTACAAATATTTCTATATCTTTTAATGAGACAAATCCCTGGTTCATAAGATCAAGCAACCTTCCTGGTGTTGCTACAAGAATATCCACACCAGTGCGCAAAGCTTTGGTTTGCGGATTTTGATTCACACCGCCAAATACAACAGTGCAGGTCAATCCTGTATAACGTCCATATGTTTTAAAACTCTCCTCGATCTGGATTGCCAGTTCCCTTGTAGGTGTGACAATCAGACTTCTTATTTTTTTCTTTCTGTCAAATGATTTGTTTTTACTTAATATCTGAAGTATTGGTACTGCAAATGCTGCTGTTTTACCTGTGCCTGTCTGTGCACACCCTATCAGGTCTGTTCCCTGAAGTACAATCGGGATAGCCTGTTCCTGAATTGGTGTAGGTACCGAATAGCCTTCCTCTTTTAATGATTTAAGAATTGGTTCAATAATGTTTAATGTTTCAAATTGCATGTATATATATTTAAATTAAAAAATCCGGATTATTTGTTTTATTATCCGGCTTGAATGGCGGCAAAGGTAGTCTTTATTATCGGGAGTTTCAGGTTTATATTATAACAGGCTGAAATAGAGGGCTCATGATACAAAGCAAAGAGCACAAGGCTCAGAGCTCAGATAATCGATACATTGTATCATTTTTATAATTGAATTTATTGTTGGACAGTATTTCTTACCCCTTCCTGGTAAGTTGTGGTTTTGAAATTAAACCTCTGCTCAAATTTCGAAGAATCGAAAAAATAATCCCTGTCATACTGATACATCATTTCAGGCATTTCTTTCAAGTCAGGAACAAACAATCCGACAATCTTAACCAACCATAATGGCATAACAAATAGTTTGTTTGCAGTTTTCATCTCTCTTGAAAATAGTTCAATAAATTCCCTTCCGGTTAAGGGGTTTTTATCAGTTGGAAGGTGCCAGATCGTATTGAATGCGTCATTGGTATTCCCAAGCAAGGCAGTAGCTTTAGCGGCATCCGGAGTATATGTAAATGAGTGCTTTTTATCTGCATCAATAAACCAGTTGGCTGCTTTTCCTTTTAATAAATTTTTATATACCATCTCATTTACAAAACTCTTGTTATTATCGGGACCATAGAAATCTGCTGAACGTGCAATTAGCGCTAAAAGCTTTCCGGCTTTCACTTCTTCCATGATCATCTGTGCAATTTTCTTCCTCACTTCCCCTTTCCTGCTGGGCGGATTTACAGGTGATTCCTCTGTCATATGGGGAATTGCATTGATATCATACATATATACATTGTCAAAGAATACCAGTCGAGCTTTGTATTTTATACATGCATCTATCGTTGCCTTCATCAGTTTCGGCCACTTCTCCTCCCATACTTTCAGTTTATAGTCAAATCCAACGACAAGATAAACAACTTCAGAGTCTTTAACTGCATCATCTACAACAGCAGGATTTGAAAGATCAGCCGGAAAAAGTTCATCAGATTCATTTACTTTTCTTGGGTAACGACTTACAAGTCTTATTTTGTTAGTATAGTTCACTAATTCCCTGGCCAATACAGAACCTATTGTACCGTTTGCTCCTAAAATTGTTTGCATATCTCAGATATTTGAAGCATTTCAATACTTTTTTTCCTGAACCTTCCTTGCCATTTTAACGACCAGGGATCTTGGCGCAAACCTTACAGAATTGGCTAACAGAGTATTTCTGAAACCGTGAATTGCGACGGCCCGTCCCTGCATCATAGCCCGGTATCCATATTCTGCAACCTCCCTCGATGAAGGAATGTTCTTCCTGTCGAGTAGTTTGCTGCCTTCCATTGCAGCAGCAGACTGGAACCCACTGAGTGTGGCTCCCGGACATAAGGCAGTTACCGTGATTCCAAATTCTTTGACTTCATTATTTACTGCTTCAGAAAAACTCAGGACAAAGGCTTTAGTCGCAAAATAGACTGACATTGTCGGTCCGGGTTGAAAAGAGGCAGTTGAAGCTAAATTCAAAATTTTACCGCTTCGCCGCGATATCATACCAGGCAGGAAAAGTCGCGTAAAATGAGCAAGAGCTAAAATATTCAGGTTGATCATCTTTTCCTGTTTGTTCCAGTCGCTTTCGGCAAAAAGACCAAAATCGCCAAAGCCTGCATTGTTTACGAGATAATCAATTTTTATACTCTTATCCTTCAATTCTTCATAGACTTCCTTTGCAGCTCCCTGAATTGAAAGGTCTTTTTCTATAGTCAAAGCCGATATTTTGTATTTATCCTCAAGTTCCGACTTAAGTTCATCAAGTTTACTTTTGTTTCGTGCAACAAGAACCAGATTATCTCCTTTTGAGGCGTGTACTTTTGCCAGTTCATAACCTATTCCGTTTGATGCTCCCGTTATTAATGCTGTTTTATTCATCAGAAATCAGTTTGTTATATCTTTTTTAGTTTAAGTTTTGACAATATAACATTATACCAACCTGAAAGTTCATTCAGATAAGCAAGATGTAACGAGGTAAGGACCCAACTGCAAATTAGCACAATGACTAAGCAGCGCTATCGCATTAGAATAATAATAACTTAACTACAAGACTACAAGACTACAAGACTGCAAGACTAAATGATTTCCAGAGCTTTATTTTGCATTCGCTGGTTCTTTACCCTTCTTCATTTCTTCAGAGAGTCTCATGCTCAATGCTGTCATACCTGCAAGACCACCCAGCTGCATTGTTTCAAGTGCCGAGCTTGGAACTATTACTATTGTGGAGTTAGTCTTTAAACCTTCATACAGCATGTTCATTGCTCTCAAATGGAGAGCGGTAGGATTGTTTTCATATGTTTTTGCGGCTTCGCCGAATTTTTCTGCAACCTGCCGTTCCGAATCACCAAGGATCACTCTTGCCTGACGTTCTCTTTCAGCCTGGGCCTGCATCGACATCGCATCCTCCAAAGCTGATGGGATGAGTACATCCTTGACTTCCACAGAAATGACATTAATGCCCCATGGCTCGGTGCGCTCATCAATGATCTTCTGCAGGAGGTCGCTGATTTTGTCCCTCCCTTCCAGCATATCGGATAGCATGGTCTTGCCAATGACATCANNGCCTGGGCCTGCATCGACATGGCATCCTGCAGCGACGGTGGAATGTTAACATCTTTAACCTCAACAGATATTATCTTTATTCCCCACGGTTCAGTCCGGTCATCAATAATTCTCTGAAGCTGTTCACTCATCTTATCCCTGCCTTCGAGCATTTCCGACAGCATAGTCTTGCCGATCACATCACGCAAGGCAGTCTGCGACGCCCAGTTAATTGCATTTTTATACTCGGCGATCTCCAGGGCAGCTTTTTTGGCATCAAGAACCTTCCAGAACAGTACTGCATCAACATCGACAGGGACAGTATCTTTTGTCAGAGTTTTTTCAGCAGTGAATGAGGTTGTGATTACACGATTGTCAATCCAATATGCCACTGAATCAATTATCGGAATAATTAAAAACAAGCCTGGTCCCCGTAATGTCTGAAACTTACCTAATCTCAGAACTACAGCCTTTTCCCATTGATCGGCAATCTTAATGGCAGCTGAAATAATAATAGCTGCCAATAATGTAATTACTCCTATTACTACTGTTCCTGGTCCCTGTAGACTACTATTCCCGGAATAGGCAATTGCAAGACCTATGGCGATAATTATAAAAAAGATTAATACAGAAAAAGAGCTTCTGGTTTTCATAATGATTTCCTCCAATTATTTATTAAGTTACAAATCAAATACAATGATGATCACTGAAATAACAGATTTAATTTTAATCCGTACTTCATCAATGGATAATAACAAATTTAGACAATAAATGATCGTAATACAACTATTATTTGTTTAGAAATGTTTAGTTAAAAAGTGACATAAACTGTTCAGAGTTGCTTTACAACTCATCTTTAATTTTTAAAAGTTGACCTTTATGAATAAACTTTAAGGAATAAAATTATTGAACGATGAGAAAAATAATTATTGGAGTTGAGGTCAGCCTTGATGGGGCATCGAAGGGCCAAATGGAAAATATGATTGGTGCCTTACGGATCAGGACTATGGGTTAAAAGAATTTTTTAAACCAATTGAGTGGGTCTTAGAAAAGAAGATAGCTCAATGGATAATTTTTGTGCTAAAAAATAAAAAAATTTGAACTTTGAATTAATCTCTGTGTTTTAGAATTTATCAGTAACCAAATAATTTCTAAAATATGGAAACTTTAAAAGAAAAAAGCATAACTGTCGAAACGACAGTCAATGCTCCCATTGAAGAAACATGGAGCTATTGGACTGAACCTGGTCATATTACAAAATGGTACTATGCATCAGATGACTGGCATGCACCTCTAGCCGAGAATGATTTAAAAGTTAAAGGAAGGTTTAAAACAAGGATGGCTGCAAAAGACGGCAGTGTAGGGTTTGATTTTGAAGGTGTTTACACAAAAGTACTTAAACATAAATCAATTGAATACACTATTCCTGATGGAAGAAAAGTAAGAATTTCATTCTCCAAACTTGGCAATGATACAAGAATAGTTGAATCATTCGAAGCTGAAAAAGTTAATTCCTATGAATTACAAAAAGGAGGATGGCAAGCCATTCTGAATAACTTCAAAAAGTATACCGAATCAAAACAACTACATACTACATAATATTTACAATAATATTTACTTGTATTGAATTTCAGAGTAAAGATCAGAAATTAAAAAAACCAATTAAAATTATAAAAAGATGAATAAAATGAATCCTGTAGTACATTTTGAAATGCCTGCTGAAGACATAAAGCGCATGGCAGGTTTCTACTCAACAGTTTTTGGCTGGAAAGCAGAATTGTTAGGTGAAGAGATGGGCAATTATGTTACGGTTGCAACCGGAGAAACTGACGAAAAGGGATTTCCGAAAATACCCGGCACAATTAATGGTGGCTTTTATCCAAAAAGCAAAGATATGCCGGCCCAATGTCCCTCTATAGTTATTGCGGTCGATGATATCAGGGAATCTATGCAGAAGGTCGCAAAAGCCAGGGGTAAAGTGCTGGGTGAACCTATGCCGATTCCAGGGGTTGGTACATATGTATCATTCATTGATACTGAAGGAAACCGGGTAAGCCTGCTACAACCGCAAATGTGATAAAAAACAAAGGCATCGAAATGATGCCTTTGTTTTAGTCGGCCCGGAGGGAATCGAACCCTCGACCCCATGATTAAGAGTCACGTGCTCTGCCAGCTGAGCTACGGGCCGGATCTGGCTGCAAATTAACTTAAATACCCTGAATTTTGAAAACAAATAGCTATCTAATTTCAAATGTCCGTTTAAAGGAATCAAAGAATTACAGCATCAGAATTTAATACTGCAAAAGAATTTGTAAGCTGGATGGGTACAATGCAGGCCCAGGATTATCCGATGTCAAAATGGGCCATTGGACTAAGGCTGGCTGAGATTCCCGATGAAAAAATTGTATCCTCAATTAATAAAGGGGATATTTTGCACTTGCATGTTCTGAGGCCTACCTGGCATTTTATTTCTTCCGATGATGTTTACTGGATGCTTCAGCTTTCGGCTCCTAAAATAAAGACTTCATTAAAATCAAGGCATAAAGAACTTGGACTGACAGAATCATTAATAACAAAGACAACAGGCATAATTGAAAAAACTTAATAATTAATTCAGGTTCTGCAACTCTAAAATTAATAACTTCACCTGATAAATATTTAGTATCCATATTTGTAGTTACATACTATGATAAATTTTATCAGCAAAGTTTCTGCAGCATTAAAACGATGTAAATTATATGTATTGTCAATTTTCATTGCCTATTGCCTTTCATGTCTGACAGGTATCATAATGTCACATGCAGGTAACCAATATGCAGTTTCTTCGAGAGACAATATTGTCGGAAATGCAATGAAAAATGATAAGGCATCAATAAACTATCAGCATGGCAATAACTTTTCAGCTGCGCTCAATGATTTTATGGGAAATCTGCTTTTTGGCGCCGTACCGCAGACTGTGATGGGATTTAGTATTGTGATCCCATATTTTTTTGTACTGAAACAAGGTTGGGTTGGCGGTATTGTTTCAATAAATTCGGAACATAAAAGCCGGTTCAACAGCTTCAGATCAACATTCTACTATTTCCTTGTATTGCTTCTCCAGTTCATCCCCTATTCACTGGCTATTGGCGCTGGTATCAAATGCGGCGTAGACTTTTATAATAACAACAGGATGAATGGATGGCATTTGTCGAAATTAAAAATTCAAAAAAACAGCCTTTTTGATTTGGGATATGTATACATCGTGGTGGTTCCACTTTTTTTCATCGCTTCCTGTTTTGAATTTCTGTCTGCATGGAATGTTTAAAATATTTGCAAATGAAGAACCTTAGGTCAGATAATGAACAACCAGAATCAATAGAAAAATGGGGCTGGAAATATCATCACCTTGGAATACCAACCGATGAGATTATGCCAGGGGAAAAATACGTTCCGCAATTTAAATTTTTTATATCAGGATTTAGTGAGAGCCCTTTTGGCATAGAGTGGATGCGGTTCGAAGAGAATAGTCCCATAGACAGACTAATTCAGTCAGTTCCTCATCTAGCCTTCGAGGTTTCGAATCTGGATTATGAGCTGTCAGTACATGATTTAAAAGTAATTACAGAACCTAACTCCCCATCTCATGGGGTCAGAGTTGCAATGATCGAGCATAATGGCGCACCGGTTGAGCTGATCGAATTTGTAGAAAATATCTAAACCTTCTGAAGTTGAGGATTGCAGTTTTATTTCAGTCAGGAGTTTTTTGCATTTTAATTACAAAAGAAATTAAGAATCATTGTAAGTCGTGACAATATCTTATAAAATACTTACCCTGACTTGTAGGGTAACTTAAATTAAAACGGTCATTATTAAATGTGATGCTTTATTTAACCTGATTCCTTGATTAATTGTACTTTTACTATTTCCCGACAACACTATTTTAAGAAAACCTTTAACCTGAATGATTATTAAGTATTTGAACCAATGAAATGAATCTTAAATTAAGACTAAATTCCGTTGCGGCAGGAATCCATCCTGGTGTTTTTAAAGAATGAGCAGAAATGAAAACCCTCGCTTTAATTATTCTTTACTGTTTTTTCATTTCAGCTTTTTGTATCGCCCAGACTAAAGAAGATCACAAAATTAAAATCGCTGAAAATCCTCAGTATTATACTATTTCAGGCAGGATAACTGATAAATCATCAGGGAGCCCGGTGCCTTTCGTCAATGTTTATATATCAAATCTCGGGAAGGGCGCTGTTTCAGATACAAATGGTATCTATAAGATCACCGGATCAAAACCCGGCAATTATGAAATAAAATTCAGCTTTATCGGATATAAAGATGTTCTGAAATATATTCAATTATCGTCAGAAACCGAATTGAATGTGACTATGGAATTATCTTTTACCGAGCTCGAATCGGTCACTGTTACTCCGGGTATATATAATATTGCGGCTACAGAACCGACCATGAACTCTTTAACCTCCAGAGAGATACTTCAGTCTCCAAATTTTGCGAAAGATATCAACCGGACCCTGCGTGTAATACCCGGTTTCGCCAATAATGATATCTCGGCAAAACCAAGAATCCGCGGCGGCCAATGGGATGAAACAGCCACCTATATTGACAATTTTGAAATCTATGAACCTTATCACTTTGAAGAGGCAGATGGCCTTGCCAGCATTTTTAATACTGACAATGCCAAAGACATAATAATATCAACCGGCGGATTCTCTGCAAGATACACCGATAAAATGTCAGGTATTATTGAAGTTAAAGCTCCTGATTATGTTACAAAGAATCAAGTAAGCATTTCAGTCGATTTTCTTAACGCTTCTGTTTCCGGCAAGCTGAAAATAAATGATAAAACCAGTGTACTTTATGGTTTCAGGAGAGGGTATCTTGATTTGCTTATGAATGTTACTGATACCAGAACAAAAATTTCTCCGGTCTATTATGATGCGTGGTGCAAGGTAAATTATCAAATTGACCCGTCTAATATATTGTCGCTTAACTTTCTGAAAGCCAAAAATGATTTTAATCTGACTGTTCCTGCAAGTTTAAATGAAAATACCTATTTCCACAACATTAAAAATAATAATTATATATGGATGAACTGGAAATGGCTGCCTGCTAAAAACTACTACGCACTTACCACCCTGGGTTATCAGGATCTGTATGCTAACTCCGATAATCACTTCATTCAAAGTATTAATCCCGATAATATAGATAAGAGATTAGGACAGATTCTGATCCTGACTCAGAATCATCTATGGAATACCGGTTCCGATAACAGTCTTGAGTTTGGATTTGAATTGAAAAAATTTCAGGAATATTACAGGTTTAACGAAATCCGGTATGATCTTTACAATTCATCCCCAAATGATGTTTTAATAGATACTATTGATGTTAATTCACATAATAACGGCTTCACCTTTGCCTCATTTATCCAGGATACGTGGTCTATAACCAGGAAGATAAATATTTTGCCCGGTATCCGTATTTCCCGTCAAAGTTATTCCAGGAGGTGGTATGCGGCACCAAGAATTGCTGTTAAGGCTGAATTGTTGAGTAATCTCAGCCTCAGGATTGCCTACGGTATTTATTATCAACCCGACAATTTTGAAAAACTTAAAAGTTTTGAAGGTCAATCAACCCCTCTTTCTTCGAGTAATGAATGTATTCAGTACACATCAAGTTTAGATTATAAACTCAATTATACAAATTTCAAAATAGAAGTTTACTATAAGAATTATCTGCATTTAACCGATGATTTTCGGTACGACGTTTACAATAGAATCCCATTCATAATTGATTAGGGGTTTGGCACCACCAGCGGCAAATCGAGAGGTATGGAATTTACATGGAGACAGAAATACGGGAAAAACAATATTGTTACTGTGAGTTATGTATATGCTAAAAATACTATCCGCAATGCATTGGGTGAGGAAACCTATCGCGATTTTGACCGAAGACACACTATCACCCTAAATGATATACAAAATTTGCCACGAAACTGGAGCGTCGGGTTTTTATGGATGTTTCATACAGGAGAGCCTTACACTCCCTACAACATTTCATTTATTGGGAAAAATGATGAAGATCAGGAGATGTTCTTCTACCAGACAAAAACGGAAAACAGCGGACGTCTGTCAAACTATAGTACTCTCGATTTCAGGTTAGAAAAGACATGGAACTTTAAGAAGTTCCGTGTGAATATCTATCTCAATATAGTAAATCTGTTTAACAGCCGGAATATTACAGGCTATGGATGGTCGGCATGGCAAGACGTAACAGGAAAATGGTATGTTTCAGAATATCAGAACTCACTTAACATCCCGAGGTTTATAAGTCCCGGTATCTCGCTGACTTTTTGATTTTATTTGTTGAATGAATTATTCAAAAGACTTAAAATGACCGGAGCAGAAAATCAAATAATCAAAACCATTAAGAAAATGGGAATTTTATTTCTATTCCTATTGTGTTTTATATATTCATGTGACAAGGAAAAATTTACAAGCATAACCACAGAAGTACCTCTCGTCAGTCTGCAAGACCCTTACCGTACTCTGCCCGATTATAAATTTACTGTTAGTACGAAAACTTTAAAATCGATCTATGAAAAAAACGGAGTACAGAATCCTGATTCTTTTGTCAAATATCCTGTCTCATTCCATCGTATGGTTTACACAACAACTTATAAGGGAGAACAAATAAGTGCTTCCGGAGCCATCGTAATACCTATTTGTCCACAAATTGCTCCAGGTATTGTAAGCTTTCAGCACGGAACCATGTTTGCAGACAGTGATGCGCCCTCTAATGCCGTTTCTGATGGATTTCCTTTCTTTAATGAATACGTATTATTCATTCCGGATTATATAGGATATGGTGTTTCTAAAGATATTGTTCATCCATACTATATTTACGAGATTTCAGCAACTGCGGTAATTGATTTCATTAAAGCGGGGAAAAAATACCTTGATGATAATAATGTGCCCTATGACCCTGACAAATTATTCCTTACCGGTCATTCGGAGGGAGGTTATGTAACAGTTGCGGTTCAGAAAGAGCTGGAATCAAATCCTGTGGACGGACTAAAAGTCACTGCTTCTGCACCAAGTGCAGGACCTTATGATGTAGAACAGGTTGGGAAACTGATATTTGAGAATAACACATATCCCTCTCCGTCGTACCTGTTATTGATTTTAACAGCATATAACGATTATTATAACTGGCAAAGGCCGTTCACCGACTTTTTTCAAAAACCCTATTCGTACTATATATTAACTCTATTGAATGGCAACCTAAACGAAGATGGGATAAACCATGAATTAACCACAAATTTAAACTTGCTCATGGATTCAACTTTCCTGTATAATTACAGAGATGATGGTGAAACAGAATTTAAACAAATGCTCTTACTTAATAGCGTATATAACTGGGCTCCAAAAAGCCCGACACGCCTTTATCATGGTACAAGTGACAATCTGGTCCCGTTTGAGGTTTCGCAAAGGACCTATGAATCATTTATCATTAATGGTTCCGATACAGCTGTTGTAAAGCTTGTCCCTCTGCCGGGCATCGGTCACGATTATGTACCAGCTTACAAACTGATACTGGACTGGTTTAAAACCTTCAGATAGAAAGCAAATGACTATTAACCATTAAAATTTAAACTAAATGGCAACTATTTTTAGTAATGAAAAACTCGAATTTTAGAAGACCCGAACAAGACAGATAATTACAGGTTGTACACGCTCTCCCCAAGATTGGCAAAATCTGAAGATGAAACACATTAAGATCAATGAAGGTTTTGAATCATTTTGGACTTATTGATCTGGCTTTATTGAACCTGCATGATTCATACGGGTATTCATCTTCGATATCATGAAGCAGACATGAATATTTTCTTATAATAATAAATCGCGGCCCTGTTTTATATTCCGTATATTTTGTAAAGCTGACCTGAGTATGAATTGGGGGGAGTCCTCCTTTTTTTCAGCCAATCTTTTATTCCATGCAGGCCTGTCTCTTCATATTTATATCCTGCAGGCTTTGAAATAAAAATAATATTATATAAATTTGATTCTGATCTCATTTTTTAAGGATATTCTGCAAAACCCTAAAACCTAAATAATAATGAACAGAAAAATCGTAATCATTAGTTTGCTTTGCTTTACGCTGAGCTTAAACCTCCTCTCACAGGTAAGTGAACAAAAAAACATTATTGGATTCGGTGCCGGGTATTGCCCTGCCAGAGTTGTATGGATCGGAAATCCGGTAAACCTATGGACCGATATCGATGCAAGCCCTGTATTGCAGATCTTTTATGCACGACAGGTTCTCCATTCTGTTAGACTGGGCAGTTATTTTGAATACGAAAACGCAACATTCAAAAGTACAAGTGAAAAAGCTTCGCGGTACAATTTAGGATTAAACTGGCTTGCCCAGTATCCTGACGCACCTTTTAATTTGCAACTGGGCGGGTATTTCGGATATGGTATCGTCAAGGCCGATATCTGGAACCAAAGTCTGAGCGGAATAGATTATGGAATTATGATCGGCCCTGCTTATGAGAAGAATAATTTCGGTATTGCACTTCATCTGCAATCAGGTTACAGTTATTATACCTCATCTGGTACTCCCGATGAGGTAAGCTACTCCAAGGCCAGGCTACTGCTTAAGGTTTACTATAAATTCTGATCGTAAATTATCTTCTGATACTGAAACTGATTGCCTGCTAAAAATCTGCTATTCAGAAATTCAGAAATTTAGAAATATAAAATTAACGCTAAGATGAACAAATTATTAAAACCGGGTAACTTCATTTTCTTTTTCTTTCTTTTCATTGTTTCTAAAGCCCAAACCAATTATGAAGACTATAAAGCTTCTGAAACTATTTTTGCCGATAACTTCTCGAATAATAATATCGGATGGGTCACCGGTATTTCACCGGATAATTGCTATATAAGTAAAATTGAGAATGGGGTAATGGAAATAACCTCAAGATGTAAAGGTATATATCCCAGTTATTGGATGACCCGGGTAATTGATCAGACAAGAAACTTTGAAATCGAAACCGACCTTCTTTTTGTGCAGGGTGAAAGCGATAATGGGATTTCCCTTGTGTGGGGAAAAGATGACAAGTATAACAGATTTAATTTTGAAATATCAAGTAACGGATATTATAAAATATTTCAGTTTAACGGAAATTACACTAATCTGAAGGATTGGACTGCATCGGACCTTGTAAAAAAAACAGATTGGAATAAAGTTACAATTCGTAAAATAGATAGCAGATATTACTTCTATTTAAACGAAAAATTAATTTACACCTCTGATTTTTATCCATTCTTCGGGAATCAGATTGGTTTTCAGGACAATCAGAATACTACAATGCGGGTGGATAATCTTAAAGTAGATTATCTTAAACCGGCAACCGCATCCACAAAATCAATTCAGGCAAATCCCATTGAAGCTGTAAACAATTCATCCTCAGCAATTACAAGTAATAATGCAATTGTCCTACAGCCATTTGTTGGTGCTTCAGCAGACTTTATTCTCCTGACAGGAAATTTTGATGGGAAAAGTTTATTTTCGCTCCCTGAATCCAACCAGGTGGTCCTGGTTCCCAAATTGAGCCCTTCTCCTGGATTTGGCATTCAATTTGGGATTAAATCTAAACATGTAGAGGTTGACTGGGCCTATAATCTTTCAATGATGAAATACACAAGCGTGGATGCTGAACTGTCAGGAACGAGCACGAATCATTTTATCAGATTGCTTGGAGTCAAAGGCTATCTCGGAAAATCATTTGAGAAAAAAATAAAACCCTATATCTATTTTGACTGGTCACTTGCCATTTCAAGTTTTGAAAACATATCATATTCATCTACCGGGTCAACCAAGGAAAATATCACTTCAGCAAATTATATGGGTATGATTGTTGGTTTAGGAACAGGAATTCAAATGAACACAGGTAAAAACTTTGCATTTGACTTAAGAATTCTTCCGGAATATTACTTTGGAACTGATGTCAAATCAAAAGGATTCAGGGATTATCCGATTAAACAATTTAATAACTTTTTATTAGTCAGCTCAATTGGCATTAATTATTACTTTAATAAGAAATAATAAGATGCGTAATATTCTTATTAATTTTCTGATTCTCTGTTTAATTCAACCTGTTTTTCCCCAGGAACCAAAGGAATTCATAAACAATGCATTCCTTAAAAAACTAAACTCGGACCAATCTTATAAAGAATTAAGGTCTGAGATAGTTGCCGGATTTGCAAACACCCCAGCCGGACATTGGGGAGAATTTGTAAAAGGGGTCGATGAAAAAATAATTACGGAGAAAAAAATCGTTGCCTTTACATTTGATGCATGTGGAGGTAAAAAAGGAAGCGGATACGACAATGAGTTGATAGATTTTCTGAGAAATGAAAGAATTCCGTCGACATTGAAGCAAATGCCCTTAAAATAAAAGCCATTACCAATCATCGGCCCAGGTTCTACCGTTCAGCAAAAGCATTTATTGATGAATCATGTGCCGGTATGGCTGCAAGGTTAGATATCACGCCGGTAAGTTACCAGGTACTTTCAGGTGATGCCGTTCCATATACACCTGATTCAGTGATTGAAAAAAATGTCCTGAAAAATATTGCACCAGGTGCAATTGTCATTATGCATTTTAATCATCCTGAATGGAACACGAAAGAGGCTCTTGAGAAAATCGTTCTGAAACTCAGGCAAATGGGTTATACATTTGTTCTTTTAAAGGATTTTAAACTTACCTCAGATAACAGGAAAGGAAGAGTAGAAGGGAAAACTGGCACAAAAGCAGAAAAGAAAGGTCATCAGGAATCTACCACACCAAAATAAGCACACCATGAAAATTGAGAGTTGCACAAAAAATGACTTTAATGAAATACTTAGAGATATATCAGATTTTTGGGGAAGTGACAGGACTCTCCATCTGCATCAGCCATTCCTGATCTATGAATTCGGCAATACCGCTTTTGTGATCAGAGATAAAGGCATGGTAATTGCTTATTTATTTGGTTTTTTCTCCCAAACCGAAAATCTGGCTTATATACATTTAATAGGTGTGAGAGAAAAATATCAGAGAATGGGGTTGGGCAAATTGCTTTACGATAACTTTATAGAAATAGCCAAATCGAATAACATTCAAAAAATCAAGGCAATAACCAAACCTTTCAACACTAAATCAATTAGTTTTCATACTAAGAAGATCGGAATGACAATGATTGGTGAACCCAACAAAGATGGTATTAATGTGATTAAAAACTATTCAGGCATTAATAGTGACAGGGTTGTTTTTCTAAAGAATACATAGTAAATAATCAATGCCATGTAATGTTCTGAACTGAAATTTCTTGGCATTAATTTTGATATCTATCCTAAATACCCGATCTGATCTTCGAATATTCGAAAATTGTAAAGAAAAACAATATCTGATACAAATTTAATATCTCAGCATATGAAACTTTATGTGTTATCCTTTAGCATCTTCTTATTCATTGGCTGCAGTCTTAAAGGACAGACAATAATATCAGGAGTAGTAACTGATTCATTAAATAACCCCGTCATCTCAGCCTCAGTCTATCTTTCAAAAACAACTTTTGGTGTTTTAACAGATGCAAAAGGGGCTTATTCATTAACGGTTAACCAGGATGGGGTATATGAAATGATAGCTTCCTGTATCGGGTATAAATCCAATTCTCAGTTTATATCTGCGGATGGTAAAAAGCAGAATATCAATATAAAACTTTCTGTAAATTTAATTCTGCTGAAAGAAGTTTCAGTCTCCTCGAAAGAAAAAAAACGGCTTGCAAACTATACTCAGTTTATTAAGCTGTTCCTTGGGCAAACCAGCAACTCTGAGAACTGTAAAATTATAAACCCTGAAGACCTCCATCTCTATAGAGACGATAAGAATAAAACGCTTAACGGTTTCTCAGTTAAACCGTTAAGGATAGAAAACAGAGCTTTGGGATATTATATAATTTATGATTTGTCAGATTTTAGTTATAACCTGGAAACCGGATTATTAAAATTTGAGGGCAACCATTATTTCAAACCATTGATTGGTTCACAAAGAGAAATTAAAAGATGGACGCGGAACAGATTATCTGCTTATTACGGATCAAGAATGCATTTTTTCAGAGCATTCTTTTCAGATTCACTGGGCCATGAAAACTTTAAAATTTTTGAATGCAAAATAGATAGTGCCAACAAAGAGTTTACAATAATCAAACCACTACTGGAAAACGACCTCAGTCTGACAAAAACAAGGAATTACAAAACGGTATATTCTAAAAATCCTGTACTGATAAGCTATACAGACAATCATACTGAACTAGCTACTGGCCTTACAGGCTTTCAGCCCCGGAAAGTTATCACTACAATTACATTTTCAGATTTTATAAATGTGTACCAGAATGGCTATTTTGATAATCCATATTCAATAACCTGGGGACGCGATATGGGAACCGAAAGGATAGCAGATATGTTACCCTATGATTTTCTCCCTTATGTATATAGAAAAGGTGAATCAGTTAATGTATTGAATAATTCACCAATTGAAAAATATCTGCTTTCACAGCAAAAAAAGATAGCCAGAGATCAGGTATTTGTCCACATCGACAGAAACATGTATACCCCTGGTGATACAATCCATTTTCAGGCATTTATCAGGGATAGGTTTACCAATCTTTTTGAATCAACCAGTGTTTCTTTATATACAATATTATTTAACGATAAGCATCAGGTGATAGACAGTTCCAGATTCAAAGTAGAGAGATCGACCTCTTCCGGTTGGCTGACAATTCCTTCCAAGGCAGAAACTGGTAAATACCACTTCGTAGCTTTTACCGGAATGATGCAAAATTTTGATCCTCTCGATGCATTTCAAACTGACATTTCCGTTAAGGCAAAAGTTTTTGATCCTGAAAAGGTTGAAGCAGAATTTAATAAAAAAGATTATCATAAGGGTGATACAATCAGAGCAAAGATAAAAATAAGTGACACCAGGGGCGAGCCTTTAGATCAGCAAAAATTTCAATACAGCCTGATAACCGGAAATTCTTCTCTCAAAACAATTGAGACACATACAAATAAAAAAGGCGAATCTGCAATTGCAATAAATATTCCTGACACAATTGCCTCCGATTTGAGGTTGCAGGTAATTACTAAAAAGAATAAAAATAGTATATCCGAAACAAAGGATTTCAATATCCCTTTTGAGAATCAATATTTCGAATTAAGGTTTTTACCCGAAGGAGGTACCATGGTTGCAGGTCTGGAACAAAGGATAGGCTTTAATGCAACTGACTTTAGAGGCGAACCTGTCTCTGTTCTCGGCCTATTAAAGAATAAAACAGGATCAATTATCGATACAATAAGATCAGGTGATTATGGACCCGGACTTTTCGTATGTACTCCTGAACCAGGGATGTATGTGGAGCTTATAAATGTAACCGGAAAAGAAAAAATATGGCCTTTGCCGGACCCGTTAAAAACAGGTATATCCCTGAGTGTTAAGCCAGTTGATAACAGATCATTTGCCGTTGAAATCCAGTCAACAAATTATAGCAGTGAAATACTGACTGTTTCCGGGACATTGAATGCAACAATTATTTTTTCACAGGAATTAAAACTGGATAAAAAGCAACGTATTGTAGTACAAACTAATCAGCTGATGTCAGGCGTCGCTCAAATAATACTTTTTAATAAAGAAATGAAACCACTGTCCGAAAGGCTGTATTATATTAATGCAGATAAGCATCTTAAGTTTAATATTAAAACTGAAAATGATGTTTTTAATCCTGGGCAGGAAACAGAATTGGCGGTGTCAGTTACAGACGGACAAGGGAATCCTGCAGAAGGAATCTTCTCTATAGCCGTTGCTGATTCAATATCTGGTCATGATGTCGAATTATTTACCCCCGGAATTGATTACACATTTAATTATCATCCATTCTTCCCGGGAACACTGCCTGCCAAAGTGCTTATTAAGGGAATTGAAAACCTTTCAAATGATGATCGTGATCTTCTCTTAATGGTTTACGGCTGGAGCAAGTATAACTGGGACTTTAATAAGGAAAATAAACCTGACAAAGAACTGGTCAATTACGATTTACTGAAGATGAAAATTCTCTATACTCAAAAGAGTCATCGGGCTGAAAGGAGATTGGATCTGATCTCTCTTGAAGGGCCATCAGTAAAACATCTTCTTACAAATAATCTTGAGGAAATCTCACTGCCTTTAGACTCCCTTCCTGAAATCACAAGGTCAGTGACCATGATGCCGGATGCAAAAAACAAAAAGAGAGTAACCGGAGCAATGCTAAGTATTCCATACAATGAAAAGTACTTCAAAAGCAATAAATTATGTACCCCGCAGCCGGTAATTCCATCAAACATTTATAGTATCTCTCCTGTCTATCAAAACATTTCATTGGGTGACAATGTAATAGAGATCCCGGAAGTTATAATTACCGGTCATCCGGAAAATAAAAGGGTGTACCAAAACAAATATGAAGAAATGTACCAAAACACAAATATTAAAAGTCTTGATCCTGAACAACTTTGGAACTCCTTTTCATTAGATGACGCTTTGCATAAAATGCAAATTAGTGGTGGTACCACATCTTTTTTTGGATCTGATAAATCATATCTTATCGTTCTGGATGGAATGCCTTTATACCCTGGTGTAAATTCTAATCCCTACGACATGGTAAGAACAATACTTCCAAGTGATATAACCTCTCTATCAGTACTTAATAGGAACAAAGGATACACCATGTATGGAGAGGCTGCCACACATGGAGTAATCTTCATAAATACATTAGCCAAGAATCCATCACTGATAAAAGTTCGAAATCAATGGACATTACAAGACAAAAAAGATAATATGCTTTTACCAATATGGATCTACCGTCCGGATAAAGAATTTTACAGCCCAACAAAATTTGAAATTGAGAATGATCCGATTATTCAAAGTCGTTCAACAATCTTTTGGGAATCTGAAGTTTATTTTAATGGTAAAGAACCGGTCAAAATCAGATACAATAACCTTAAACATTATGGTCCTGTTATTATAACAATTAACGGGGCATCTTTCGACAATCTTGTCGGCACAGGCAGAAGTAGTTATATTGTTAATTGAATGAACAGACTTAAATAAACCATATCAGATAAGTTTGATTCCTGCTATTAATCTCAGATATTTTTAAATCAAAAATTAATCTCATTCTCTTCTTTTTCCTAATAGCTAAAATTCTACCTTTAAAGAAAAAAACTGAGATGGTAAGACAAATCGAAGAAAAAGCAATCAGTTCATTCAAATCAGGACTGAACTGTGCACAGGCTGTAGTTACTGCTTATGCTGATGAACTTGATTACGATAATAACCTTTCGCTGAGTGTGGCCTGCGGATTTGGCGGAGGAATGGGAAGACTTCAGGAAACATGCGGTGCAGTTACAGGTTCGTTTATGGTACTTGGCGTATACAACTGTAAAAAATTTACAGACAATAAGGACAGAAAGGAAGCAACCTATTTGATGGTTCAAAAATTCAGTGAAAAATTTAAACAGATCAATGGCGCCACTGATTGCAGATCATTGCTGAACTGTGAAATAAAATCTGATGAAGGTCATCGCATTGCCAAAGAGAATCATCTATTTGAAACAGTCTGTGAAAAGTGTATTTCCGATTCATTGAAGATCATTGATGAGCTTATCGAATAATAATTAGCTTTTTACATATCAGTTCTGATCATCAGCCTATTTTGCCTCTATTTCTTAATTAAAGTTTACAAAATCAACATCTTAAAATTCAGAATTTTATGGATATTAAAGATTGCATAAAGTTCGCCAATGAAACCATTGTGAGTTATGTTGCTACTGTTGAAGGAGATAATTAAATTCTGATATTACATTGAGTTGCACAGAGAAGGCAAAGAAGACCACTGAGAAAACAATAACAAAAATACCTACCAACAAACATCAAGCAACAAGCAACCGGATGAAGCGCATCAATAGTATAGACATTACACGTGGACTTGTCATGGTAATTATGGCACTGGACCACGTAAGGGATTTCATGCATACAACTTCTATGACTCAGAATCCGACAAACTTACAGACTACCACAACTTTATTATTCATGACACGTTGGATTACCCATCTGTGCGCGCCTACTTTTGTATTCCTGTCTGGCGTTTCGGCTTTTTTATCTTTCAGAAGGACTAAAAATATTTCTGAAAGCAGGGTATTCCTTCTTAAAAGAGGATTTTGGTTAATCATATTGGAATTAACAGTCATTAACTTCGCACTCTGGTATGATGTGCATTTCCGGTTGTTGCTCATGGAAGTTATATCTGTTATAGGGCTGAGTTTTATTGTTTTGTCGTTTCTATTAAAATTGCCTTCACGGATCATCGGAATTGCAGGGATAGTTCTTATTTTCAGCCATGATCTTTTACAGGGAATCCCGGTACCAGCCAACCCGGTGATTAACTTCCTTACATCGGTATTTTTCCGTCCTGCACTTACGCAGATAACCCAAGGGTTATCATTTTATACCTCTTATCCTCTGATCCCATGGCTGGGGATAATGATGACCGGTTTTGCCTGCGGCGAAATTTTCGATTTTCCTCAAGAGAAAAGAGGCAGAATATTTCTTAAGCTCGGACTTGCAATATTATCTATCTTTATTGTAATCAGGTCAATAAATGTCTACGGTGATCCTTCAGCATGGAAACAGCAAAAATCGACACTTTTCACATTTCTGTCATTTATAAATACAACGAAATACCCCATTTCGCTGTTATTCACTTTATTGTTCCTGGGCATTATGTTCCTCATACTTTTCTTTTCTGAAAAAGTAAAAAACAGATTCACTGAAATATTATCGATTTACGGCAAAGTGCCTCTGTTTTATTTTATAATTCATCTTTTTATTATTCATTCACTGATGTTTTTAATGCTTCGTTTTCAGGGATTTGCAGGTAAGGATCTTTTGTTTGGCGCTTTTAATAACGGGAGGCCAAAAACAGGTGGAGGCGCAGATCTGTTCCTTATTTATCTTATATGGTTAAGTGTAGTGGTGCTTTTGTATCCTGTATGCAAATGGTATGGGAAATATAAATCAGAACATTCTTATAATAAAATTCTCAGGTATCTCTAGAAATTACCCCCAGTAAATCATATAAAATCTATTCTTTTTTGGCTACATGATAAAGAACATGATGGAGGATAAACAGCAGGCCTGTAAGCAGAAATGGAGCAATAACAATAAGTGAAGCGGGATTTCCGGAGAAAGAATGAAAAAAAACAGCGCCACATACTGAGGCCAGCATAAAAAGAGCTCCTCCAGCCATTTCCCATTTCCATGCAATAATTAAAATACCTACTAATATCAAAACAGGTATATTGTGCACAAGAAATCCAAGCAATTTAATTCCCAAAGACTCATTTCCACCAAAAACATCAAATGAAAACATTGTCATAAAAAGAATTGCAAGGATCGTTAAAATCCGCGGAACCCAATATAAAGTCTTTGATATCATATCATGAGGCATTAGTTGTTCGGAATCAAAGTTAAAAAAATTCATTTAAAGTGATTATAATTACCGGCTATCAGGATTTAAAAATTATTAAAAACTGATTATCTTTCAAAATAAAAAAACAAATGACAATAAAATTCAAAAGATTTATCAAGCAGTACTGGATTCTATTATTACTGATTTCCATTAAACTGATTTTACAATATGCCCTGGTGAATCCGGTTTATGAGCTTCACAGGGATGAGTTTCTATATCTTAACCAGGCTGACCATCTTGCATTTGGATATATTTGCGTGCCTCCTTTAATGGCAGTTATTTCTAAAATAGTCTGGCTTCTGGGTGGCGGGATATTCTGGATCCGGCTTTTTCCGGCGCTTTTTGGCGCACTCACAATCGTGTTCACATGGCTGATTGTTGAGTCGTTAGGAGGCAGTTTATTCTCTAAGATATTAGCATCAGGCGCAATTGTTTTCTCAGCGCTGATGAGAATCAATATATTGTATCAGCCAAATTCTTTTGACATTTTAGCCTGGACTATTATCTTCTATTTTCTGATTAAATATATTCAGTCTGAAAAGACTAAGTGGCTCTATTATTTAGCAGTTATTATTGCTGCGGGGTTCTATAACAAATATAATCTTGTTTTTCTCCTTGCCGGATTGGTTATTGGCTTTTTGTTTACGGACCAGAGGAAGATTTTCGCTAAACCTGCCTTATGGAAAGCTATGATAATCAGCCTAATATTATTATCTCCAAATATCATATGGCAGGTAATCAATCACTTCCCCGTTTTTCAGCACATGAAAGTTTTGAAGCACAATCAGCTTGATAATAATTCATCATTAGGGTTTCTGAAAAGCCAGATTTTTTTCTTTTTAGGCTCATTGCCCCTCACTTTTGGAGCTATTATTGCTTTTATCTTTTTCAAACCTATGAAACCTTTCAGGTTTATCGGGATCAGTTTTGTGTCAGTAATAACACTTTTCGCATTTATGAAAGCAAAGGACTATTACGCTGTAGGAATATATCCTGTAATAATTGCTTTTGGAAGTGTATATTTTGATAGTATTTTATCAAAAACATGGAGATTCATAGTGTTTCCATTGCTAATCGGCATTAATCTTTTCATGTTTCTGATTACGCTTAAAGTAGTCTATCCGTTATACACACCAACTGAGATCAGACAGAACGCTAAGGCATTTGAAAGAATGGGGATGCTCCGGTGGGAAGATGGTAAAAACCACAACCTGCCGCAGGATTTTGCAGACATGCTTGGGTGGCATGAAATGGCAGATAAAGCGCTTGCAGCATTTAATACTATCCCGGCCGACGAGCGTGAAAATACACTGGTAATCTGTTTTAATTATGGTCAGGCTGGTGCGCTTAATTACTTTAACAGGAAGAAAATGCCTGAAGCCTACGCCTATAACACAGATTATATTTACTGGCTGCCCCGCATAAAGAAGATTAAAAATATACTGTTAGTTGGAAAGAATCCAGGTCAGCGGGTGACCGGTCAGTTTAAAAACTGTAATCTGATAAGTACAGTTGAGAATTCATTTGCAAGGGAGTCAGGTACGGAAATTTATCTACTAACAGGCGCAAGTGATCTTTTTACTCTGGGTTTTTACAATAACGTTGAAGAAAGAAAAAAGAAACTGGATATATTTTAAACAGGGATCAGAAAACAGTGATCAGGAAACAGGGATCTGGGAACAGAGATTAGAAAAAAGTGATCGGTGAATGGGGATCAGGCCGAAGGCTCTGACCGACGCAGGAGCGTCAGAGGCTCAGGGCTGAGCCAAAACCAATAACGCGAAACTCGAAACAAAAAACTTGAGGTGGACAATAAGTATCAATCCTATATTAGGTCTTTTTTATTGATTTCCTGAACTTTCTTAATTGCCCTGCGGTCTCTCTCACCAGCTTCTGGACAGCCAGTCCGTGTTTAATATCAGGTACAAATTCATTCTGGTTTTTGCCTGTCAGGAAGATATAATGTGCATGAACCATAGACCTCAGCCATCCGGGAGGAACATGTGCCGACGGAAAACTGCTGAAAGGTTTAAAGTTACTTCCGGTCATCTGTCTGTTCCACATGCCTGATTCACTGGTAAAAAACTCGAAATAATCAGGAGATATTGAGGAGTAACGTAATGCACCATCCAGAGCATAAAGTTCAACAGAGAAAAGATCACCGATTCCGGAACTTATGCGACTTGCCGAAAGCGATCCGACTGCTCCTGAAGCGTCATCATAAAGTGAAATCATGCTGAAAAGATCCGAATCTTCTCTCACATCCGGGAAGTTGCCGCTCTGCGAAGCGCTGGTTATCCTTAAGCCAGTCCCAAGAAATGCAATCAGCAGACTCAATGAATGAGAGCCTAGATCGGCCATAGCACCACCGTCTGGTGCAGGCGTCAGCCGTGACTGTCGTCTGTCGCGGTAGTCTTTCCGCAGGTAATCACTATGAAGATATTTCAGATCAAAGTGAACAGGCTTACCCAGCTTCCCTGATTTCCATAGACTGAGCATCTCCCTCACTGCAGAAGCAAAGAGGAACTGATATCCGATCTGAATTCTAATATCCGGATGATTTTGAACCAAATCTACTATCGCTTTCTCCTCCTCAATATTTGAACACACCGGTTTTTCAAGATATACCCTCTTCAACCCTTTCATCCCAATAACTGCTTTCAAATGTTCATAATGAACCTTATTGGGACCAAGAATAAAAACAGTATTTATTGTATCGTCGGAAACAAACTCATCCAAATCACATGCCCATTTGAAACTATATCGACCGGCAAATGAAGTCCGGCTTTCTTTTGTGGCTGAGCTGACTGCTTTAAACTCAATATCAGGGGCATCGTCATAATAATATCGTAATGAATTTAGCGAAAAAGCATGTGAGCGGGCAATACCTCCTGCACCAATAAATCCTGCAATTACTTTTTCCTGGCTCATGCTTCAAGAATTTAAATTTTAAATCAAAAATAATAGTATTTATGATACACTTTATGCAAATATGTATTAAATATGCATCACAATATGTTGCAGTTCTGCCGGTCCACTATAGCGCCGTTACCTCCCATTTCATATAAAACTAATATTTATAATCATTATTTAAGATTTATCTCTGACATAACAATAGGTTCCTTATATCTGCCATACTATTGACTTCCGTTGATTGAATAACTAAATTTGCTTAAGAGCTGAACAAAACTTTTATCGGAACTGTTTTTAAGCTGTCATACATGTTCATTGTTATAAAGCATGAAGGATAACCATAAAAAAATTGCCGAAGATATCCTGGAACTTGCCGGGATTAAAATCAATGGAAACAATCCATGGGATATCAGGGTATCGAATGATGAATTCTACAGGAGAGCCATTACAGAAGGTGAATTAGGAATAGGTGAATCCTATATGGACTCCTGGTGGGATGCAGAAAAATTAGATGAATTTATCTGTAAAATATTAAAAGATCAACTTGATGAAAAAATTAAGCTGAAGATTTCAATTGTTATACGATTACTATCAGCACGATTGTTCAATCTTCAAACAAAACGCCGGGCATTTATAGTAGGTGAAAAACATTATGACCTGGGGAATGATCTTTTTCAGAATATGCTCGATAAACGGATGAACTATAGTTGTGCGTACTGGAAGAATGCAGTGAATCTGGATGAAGCTCAGGAAAATAAACTGGAATTGATCTGCCGTAAGCTAAATCTGAAATCCGGCATGCGGGTCCTTGATATCGGATGCGGATGGGGTGCATTTGGAAAATACGCCGCTGAGAAATATGATGTAAAAGTTGACGGCATAACTGTTTCGAAAGAACAGGTAGAGCTGGGAAAAAGATTATGCGAAGGATTACCTGTTGATTTCCGGCTGATGGATTATCGTAATTTAAATGAAAAGTACGACAGAATTGTGAGTGTCGGAATGATTGAACATGTGGGTTATAAAAATTACAGAACGTACTTTGAAATAGCAGGTAAATGTTTAAACGACGATGGACTTTTTCTTTTACATACAATCGGAACCAATAAATCAGAAAATTCCCTGGGATTATGGTCTGAAAAATATATTTTCCCAAACGGTATGCTCCCATCCATAGCTCAGCTGGGAAAAGCAATAGAAAAACTTTTCATATTGGAAGACTGGCATTCATTTGGTCAGGATTATGACAAAACTCTTATGGCCTGGTATGACAATTTTAATATGAACTGGGATAAATTAAAGAATAAATATTCAGAACGGTTTTACAGGATGTGGAAGTATTTTCTCCTCTCTTCAGCCGGTTCATTCAGATCAAGAATGCGAAACCAGGTATGGCAACTGGTTCTATCCAAAAATGGGGTGCCAGGAGGTTATCANNCTGACAATCCTGGTTTTGAATTTTGAATACGGAGGATATCTCAGCCATATATCAAGCAGATTGGATTTTACGAGTACCGACCGCATGTTTGAAAATGTTTCAAATGAAGCTTTTCCATGATACCTGCCGATGCCGCTGCTTCCTACACCTCCATAAGGCAGGTAGGGAGAAGCAATCTGCATAACAGTCTCATTAACAGCTGCATTACCTGACCTGGTTCTTTTTAAAAATTCGCGAACCAGTTTTTTATCCTGTGTGAAAATATAAGCAGAAAGAGGATTGGGATTCTGTTCTATTATTCCATATACCTCTTCGAAATTTTCATAGTCAATGACAGGAAGTACTGGGCCGAAAATTTCCTCCTGCATTATAGAATCTTCCGGTTTAACATCTTTTATTATTGTGGGAGAAACGTACTTTGTTACTTCATCTGTGATTCCGCCTGTTACGATTTCACTGTTTTTAATCAACCCTGACAGCCTTCGAACACTCTGGGAACTTATAACTCTTGCAAAATCTGGGCTCTTTTGCGGGTCGTCACCATAAAATCTCTGGATCTCCTTTGAAATAAGATCGAGAAATTTATCTTTAACCCTTTTATCAATCAGCACATAATCAGGACAAACACACGTCTGTCCGCAATTAATCAACTTTCCCCAGGCAATCCTCTTTGCTGCAAAATCAAGCCTGGCATCGGCTGCGACAACACAAGGATTTTTGCCTCCCAGTTCAAGAGCTACAGGAATCAGGTTTTCAGCCGCCTGTCGCATGACATGTTTCCCAACACTCGGACTTCCGGTGAAAAAAATGAAATCGAATTTCTGATTAAGCAAAAAGTCATTGGTTGAGTGATCTCCTTTTATCAATGCAACAGATTCCGCTGGCATATTGCCAATTATTTTTTCAATTACTGATGCTGTGTGCGGTACCTGGGCAGATACTTTAAGAATAACACAGTTGCCTGCAGCCAGAGCTCCAAGCAGCGGTACAAATGCCAGTTGAAAAGGGAAATTCCATGGCGAGAGTACCAAAATCTGTCCGTAGGGCTGTGGAATTACTACGCTCCGTGAAATAAAATGGACGACCGGAGTATAGGTTCTCCTGGGTTTTGACCATCTTTTAAGGTTACTGATTGCATGATTCAGCTCTTTTAAAACGAATTTTGTTTCAGTGGCAATAGCTTCGAATTCGGGTTTGTGAAAATCACTCCATAAAGCATCGAGAATATCCTTTTCATAAAAAATGATAAGCGATCGTAACTTTTTCAAAATTTCAATCCTGTACTTTATATCAATTGTATTACCAGTAGCAAAAAATTTCCGCTGCGATTCTATGACCAGCCCTATTTCTTCTTTTTCCATTCCTCTTCAAGAAGTTTTAATTGTTTAGAAATATTAGTAAGTGATGTACCTTCCTTTTCAGGAATCCTGCTCATACAATATTCAGCCATGGCGGTAATTGTCAGGCTGGGATTAACTCCAATGTTGCCCTGAATAACTGAACCGTCAGTAATATAGAAATCGGGATACCCGTGAACTTTCAGGTTATTATCAACCATACCTGTTTCGTTGTTATCTGACATAGGACAGCCTCCAAGAATGTGAGCTGTGGTGGGTCTGTTGAAAAAAACTTCAAACAATATATTCTGAGGTATGCCGGCAAACTTTCCGGCATAGCGTTCCATAACCTCCTGCCCTATGGGAATAAAGGCCGGCACTTTCTTATTACCGCTGTTATCAATCTTCATTCTGCCGCCGAAAAGGCCCTTCTTCCATACCATTTTCATCGCATTGTCTGTCGTTTGCATAACCAGGAATATGACAGTTCCGGTTGACCATTTAAAATTAAAAACTGTTTTCAGGAAGAGACGGGGATGCGTAAGAGTCTTTAAAAACAGTTTCCAGGTCCTTCCGGCAGAACTGTCAGCGCCTGGCACTGAAAGACCGAAAAACCATTTCATTGCATTAGAATTATCGGGGTATTTTACGATCTCAACATGGGTAAATCGATCGGGGCTGAAGACAGATGTAATCGCCAGACCGTTATTTAGTTTTTCAGATCCTCCGGATACAGCGCAGAGAGTTTCAGCATTGGTTCTTAATTCAAATCCAAGTTTGTCTGACAGAGATGGAAGAGTTGCATATTTGTATTTCTGCTTAAGCAGTAATTCCAGGGTTCCAAGAGCACCTGCAGCCACAACAATACCTTTTGTTTTGAAAACTCTTTTTCCACTTTTTAAAAATGATGTTATATTCTTAGTTTCAATATGATACAGATTATCTTTCCACATTATTTTTTCAGCCTTTGTCTCGGCCAGAATCTCCATTCCCATTTTTTCTGCAAACCATAAATAGTTCCTGTCAAGTGTGTTTTTAGCATTTTCCCTGCATCCTATCATGCATCCTGCACATTCAATGCATCCTTTTCGAAGCGGACCCAGCCCGTTAAAATATGGATCAGTTTCCTCTTCCTTTCCATCGATATTCACTCCGACATGAACAGTCTCAAATGTGTCGTGAGAATTCATTTCTTTTGACACTTCCTCAAGCACCTTATCTTCAATATTCAGCCTGGTGTACTTTTTTCTGCCAAGCATGAATGAAGCCCTGTCAAAAAATGGCTCAAGTATTTTTTTCCAGTCGCCGAACCTGTTCCAGGATAAGTTTTTGAAAAATTCATCGGGCGGAATATATAAGGTATTGGCATATACCAGACTTCCGCCTCCAACACCTGTTCCGCTCAGGATACTGGCCGTAGAATAGAATGAAAGTTTCTGAAAACCAAAACACCTTAAGGAGGGAATCCAAAGGTATTTTGGAATATTCCAGTTTGTTTTGGGAAAGTCTTCGGGGTTATAGCGTTTTCCCTGCTCAAGCAGAAGCACCTTATAACCTTTTTCAACTAATCGCAGACTGGCAACACTACCGCCGAACCCCGATCCAATAACTATATAATCATATATCATTAAATGCTTACAGATTACGTGGCCAATTTGTAAATATATAAAGTCTGCCCGGACTTTACGGATTTTTCTTCTAAATTTGCCTAATAAGGTGCACCATATATTTCTTTTCCGATGGTTTATATTTCAAATATAAAATGTAACATTTTACAATGCAGAGGTTAGTTTCTCCTTATGAATATTTTAATGACTGAACACTCTTCCATGTTATCAATATTATAAATATTTCACAGAATGAACAGTTTAGAGATGATCAAAAAGAAAGGTTTTAAGACAATACTATTGGCTCTATTATGTATTTCCCTTGGAAGTTCAGTGATTGAACGCGGACAGAGTTCAAAATTCAAAGCCATAGCTTTTTACACAGCTAAAAACGATAAGGCACATATTAGTTTCGTTCATGAGGCTAACAGGTGGTTTGCAAAGTTGGCAGCCAGTAAAAACTTCACTTATGATTCAACAAATAACTGGAATAATATGAATGCTCAATTCCTATCAAGATACCAGGTAGTATTATTTCTTGATTCCAGGCCAGATTCTGAATCGCAAAGAAAAGCATTCAGAGATTATATGGAAAAAGGCGGAGCATGGATCGGATTCCATTTTGCCGGATTTGCTCTTACACCTTCAGATTTTCCACAAAACTGGGATTGGTATCATAATCAATTTCTTGGTTCCGGAGAATACAAAGGAAATACATGGCGTCCGACATCAGCAGTCTTAAGAGTGGAGAACCATACTAATCCTTCTACCAGAAATCTCCCGGACACATTTATTTCATCACCTAATGAATGGTATAGCTGGAAAAATGATATAAGAATAAATCCTGATATTCAAATACTTGTTTCAATTGACTCCACGAGCTTCCCTCTCGGAACCGGTCCTAAACCTTATGAAATCTGGCACAGCGGATATTACCCTGTTGTATGGACTAATAAAAATTATAAGATGTTATATGTTAATATGGGCCATAACGATATTGACTATGATAATAAAACCGATAAAGAACTCTCCTTTACCTTTAATAATGAAACGCAGGACAGATTAATAACTGATGCATTACTATGGCTCGGAGAGGCAGGGAAAGACCAAAAGTAACTATGGGGAACGGAGATTTGAATCTGCCTTTCTTCATGTGACCTATTGGTTAAAATATATACACTAATTACGCTGATTTTAATAATACAGATTTTCTGCATAATAAACTGCGACACGATTCTAAACTTTCTGTCTGTTAAATTGTTTGTTTGTAAATGACTAATTAAATATATATAATATGAGCTACTACGACAAAGCAAAAGACATATACGATATGTCAGCACAGGGAAAAATGCTGGATGCATTTGAAAAATACTACCACAGGGATGTTGTGATGGTAGAGGCAACAGGTGAGACCCGAAAGGGAAAGGATGTTAACCGTAAATTTGAACTTGAGTTTATGGGTACCATCAAAGAGGTTCATGGCAGCGGTGTGAAATCTATCACGTCCAATGAAAAAGATGCAACAACAATGGTTGAATCATGGATGGATGTAACAACGAAGGATGGAAAACGGAATATGATGGAGGAGGTTGCAGTTCAGAAATGGAAAGATGACCAGATAATCCATGAGCGATTTTATTATAATATGGGGAAATAAATTTTTCATATTTGAATAGTTTGAAATTACATTTAATAACACTTTGTTGATTTTAAAAATATTTTGTACATTAGTATCCAATTGAAAAAATCTTTAAAAAGTAATATTTTCAAACGATAATAAAACCCTAGTAAACTTTTAGTCAACAAAATTGTTTATATTACATTAAATTTGTTAACAATTAAATTTTAAAAATTATGAAAAAGTTATTGGTTTCAATTTTAGCATTATCAGGATTCGTGTTCCCGTTGCTGGCACAGATAGATCATGATTTTAGTCAAAATGATAAGGTTCCTCTGATCAATGCTAAGATTACGAAGGAACAAGTTCCTGCTGCAGTATTAAAAGCTGCCGAGACACGTTTTGACATGGCCAACACGGCTACATGGTCAAAGTTTCCTTACGCATTAAAAGAGTATGGTTGGGTATATGATGTCGGAGCTTCAGATATTAAACTCGATCGTTATGAAGTATCTATGACAACAAAAGACGGACACGACCTCTGGGCTGTTTACACGGCAAAAGGAGAACTCGTCGAAAGCAGGGAAGCTTCTTCCAATATTGCTGTTCCGGCTAATGTATTGGAAAAACTGGCAAATAGTCAGTACAAAGACTGGAAAGTAGTTGGAGACAAAGAGATTATAAGATTCTATCACGATCATGACAACAGCAGTGTAGAACAGCATTTCAGGGTAACAGTTGAGAAGGATAATGTAAAAAGAAGCGTTTCATTTAACTTCCAGTCAGCTACTGCTAGTAAGTAATAGGAACCAATCCTTATAAATTAATCAAACTCATGAAGACATCTTTGAAGTTTGATTAACTGATAATAGTGAGGATTTTAAAACTCTTGAAATTCAGTATGTTGTAGCAGTGATAAAAACTGTGAACATACTGATTTTTCTTTTAAATTAACCTGTCCGTTCCAACAGTGATCATCTCAAACATCTACATTTTTTACAAAATGAATTAAGTATGAACACGCAATCAGATCAACTGAGAAAAGTTATAATTTCTGATGTTAAGAACAAATTACCTGACTATTCTAAAGTTAAACGCACCGGTTTTAAGAACTCCATTCACTCTTAGCCATACAGGCAGCAATGCTTCCGTTCCCCTGGCTCCTGTAATATCTCCAAGGTCAAAAATGTTTTTATCGGGCCAGCCTAATTCATTCAACAGTTTTTTAACCCTGGTCTTGGCTTCTTCACTATTCCCTGAGATGAAATTAATATGATCCCCTTTCCCTATTAAATTGGGATTAATCATTAGTCCGCACCACATTGTATTCAGGGTTTTAACAACCATAGTCTCGGGGAAGGTTTTCTGAATTTCCTCCCCAAGGGAATTTGTGTTATTTAATCCGGGAAGCAATCTTGGAGGCATTCCATTACTGAAATCCAGCGGATTTGCGATATCGATAAGAACTTTCCCGGCAAGGTTTTTTGCTCCGGCATGAATCAATGCCGTTACGGAATTGCCACCATTTGTTGCATTAACAACCAGTTCACCAAAGGCAGCTGCTTCGGCAAATGATCCTAATCTGACTTTAGAATTTGACTTTAACCACTCACTGAATGGAGGATTTCCATAAAGGTCTTTTTCAGTACTTGCCATCTTTTCTGAAACATTCCTTGTCCCAATCATTACATTGTAGCTAAGTTCCACTAATTTGGAAGCTATGGTCTTACCAACAGCTCCTGTACCTATTATCGCAATTTTCATACTTTAAATATTATTTATCCTGTTACTAATGACTCAAATATTATAACTGATAAACCTTCGTTTTGTTCATATCCGGGAATATTTGAATTATCAGTAAGCAATAATTATTTAAGCATGAAATGAATGGACAAAATCACCCTGGTTTGCGGTGTAAACCGACAGAGCCGTGCATCCTACTCCGATTGTGGCATAATCAAAATTGATAATTATGCCATTAAACTATGTAACTGATAGATAAATAAAGCTTTGGTAAGATTATCAGTTGAATATGGCGCTTTTCATTTTATTCTGGCTTCTGATGCTCATCAGTCTTATCTGACGACAATGCTTTTATAAACCGGTACATGAATTCCACTCCATCATAGAATTCTTTTACACCAATTCTCTCATCTTTTCCATGAGCACGCACATCATCCATATCTCCAAACATACCCGAAATACCATAAACCGGAATTCCATCGCGTCTTAAATATCTTCCATCTGTTGCTCCTGTTGACATAATCGGGGTTACCCTTCCACCCGGCCACATAACTGAAGATATTTGCTGAACAAGTCCTGTAATATCTTCTCTTAAAGGTGACAATGGGGCATCAAACGACGTATTCAGACGGATTATGGAAATCTGGTCATCAGCCAGCACTGATTTCAGGATTGCCATAACATTGTCTGGGTTATCGTCAGGGAGCATGCGACAGTTTATTATTGCCTGTGCTGTCTGGGGAAGAGCATTTTCAGCATGGCCTGCACTCAGCATCGTTGCAACGCAGGTCGTACGCATCATAGCATTATAATAAGCCGATGAAGTTTGCAGACGCCTGGCAGCTGCGGTATCGGGTGGTGTCATAAGTATAGCCATTATATCTGTTCTTACCTGGTCTGATTCACCCGATGCGATGCCTTCAAAATATTTCCGTGTTGTTTCGTTGAGCCTGACGGGAAAATCATAGTAAGCCAGACGGGTAAGTCCCCCGGCAAGCCTGTAAATAGCATTGTCTTTCACCGGTAAAGAACTATGGCCCCCCTTGTTTTTAACTTCAAGTCTGAATGATACATATATCTTTTCACTTGTTTGAATTGCCATGTTCACAGGTTTTCCGTTTTTCAAGTCCCCTCCGCCCCCGTCGGGATTGACACAAAAATCTGCGTTAATCAGATCCCTGTGATTTGTTACCAGCCAGTTTACTCCATTTGCATTACCCATTTCTTCATCCGCAGTAAGGGCAATGATAATATCGCGATTCGGTTTATATCCTTCTTTTTTAAGACGGATAACGTTTGCTATAAGGCTGGCATCATCATTTTTGATATCAGTAGTACCTCTTCCATAGAAATATCCGTCTCTTTCAAGAAAAGTAAATGGATCAACCGACCAGTCCATAGGAAGAGCTTCAACAACATCAAGATGGCAAATAAATAAAACAGGCTTAAATTTTCCCTGCCCCCTGAAGCGGAGCACCAGGTTCTTATGTTGCTGGTCAGGTCCGATAACCTGAATATCGCTGTCGTCAAATCCGGCGGATTTGAGTCTCGCAGCCATAGCTTCCGCAGCTCTGGTACTGCCAAATTTTGAAGTACTGTTTATCTCGATCAGCTCCTTAAATATATCTCTTGCCATTTTTTGATTAATAGCAATATCACTCTCCTGGGCAAAAATTTTATTTGCTGCAAAAAAAACCAGAAAGCCTAGCAAAGCTTTTTTCATAATAATTCAGTTTTGAAGATTCAGAATACTTATGAAATATACGGAAAATGTCTCTAAATTCTTATACGGAAAATTTTTGCGAATAAAATTTGTTTAATTTTGAATTGGTCAATCCAGTTTATGAAACCTACTGTTAACATTCCTTTTTTAACAAAAATATTCTATAAACATTAAATCATTCAATATGAACAAGATCCGTAATTTTTTCAAACTCATGGCCATTCTGACTGTAATCGTAACAGTCACATCGTGCACGAAAGCTCCGCAACCTCCGACCGACAAGCTGAATATCAGCTATGAGAAATATGTCATGCCTAATGGACTCCAGGTAATCCTGCATACCGATCACTCCGATCCGATGATCTCCTATGCCATAATGTACCATGTGGGATCAAGCAGGGAAACCCCCGGGAAAACAGGATTTGCTCATCTCTTTGAACATCTTCTTTTCGGTGGATCGGAGAATGTCCCGAGCGGAACATTTGACAAAATTATTGAAGGTGTCGGAGGTACTAACAATGGCTTTACACAGCGCGATATTACCACTTATTATGAAATGTTTCCAAAAAATGCGCTCGAAAAAATACTATGGCTTGAATCGGACCGCATGGGATTTTTTATAAACTCCGTAACTAAGCATACACTTGCAGTTCAGCAAAATGTGGTCTCTAATGAAAAAAGGCAAAGGGAAGATAATACGCCTTACGGATTTACTGATTATGTAGTAGATAAAAACCTTTACCCTTCCGATCATCCATATAACTGGGAAGTGATTGGTGAAATGGCCGACCTAAAGAATGCTTCACTTGAGGATGTAAAGGCTTATTATGGACATTTCTATGGACCAAATAACGCTACTCTCGTTCTCGCCGGCGATTTTAATGCTGATTCTGTAAAAATCATGATTAACAAGTATTTCGGCGAAATTAAGTCTCATGGTGAAGTTGCGAATCGATCAGTCATGATTCCAACTCTCACGAAAACTGTTAAACTCTATCATGAAGACAATTTTGCAAATGTCCCTGAGATAACCATGGTATGGCCGGTTCCCCAATCGTATCAGAAAGATTCTTATTCCCTTGACTTTCTTGCCAAAATATTAGCTGATGGCAAAAAGGCACCGTTGTACAAAGTTCTTGTAAAAGAGAAAAAATTAACATCAAATACTACAGCCTATAACAGCTTAAGCGAGCTGGCCGGCGAATTCACGATTAATATAAGGGCAAATGAAGGGAAATCACTTAAAGAAATAGAGAATGCTGTTTTTGAAGCATTTGACCGATTTGAAAAGGACGGCATCACTGAAAAAGATGTGGAACGGGTAAAGGCTTCCAGCGAAAAGGCTTTTTATGAGCGTATTACCAGCGTTTTAGGTAAATCCTTTCAGCTGGCCTTTTATAATACGTTTCTGAATGATCCTGGGTACATAGAAAAAGATATTGAAAATATCAAGGCTGTTACCATGAACGATGTAAAATCGGTTTATAACAAATACATAAAGAACAAGCCTCATATCGTGACCAGTTTCGTTCCTAAGGGAAAGACAGATATGGTCGCTGAAGGATCTGTGCCTGCCGGGGTGAAGGAAGAGAATATTAAAGAAGCGAGTCAGGTTGAGATAGCAAAGACCGGAGAGGATAAATTTGAAAAAAGTCTCTCATCAATTAACAGAATAGTAGAACCTCCGGCCGGGAAAGCCCCTGAAGTTAATGTACCGTCTGTGTGGAAAGCTACTCTGGCAAATGGCATACAGGTTTTTGGAATTCAGAATAAAGAATTGCCGCTGGTGGAATTAAGCCTGGTAATAACCGGTGGTGTTATGCAGGATAAGACAGAACTTCCCGGAGTGGCAGGCATGGTCGCCAGTGTGCTTCCACAGGGAACAAAAAACAAGACGCCAGAAGAGTTGGAGGAACAGACAGAACTTCTTGGTTCAAGCATAAACATGTATGCAGGACGCGAGGAGATGACAATAAATGCAAGCGCCCTGTCAAGAAACTTTGATAAAACAGCCGGGCTGATGAAAGAGATCATTCTTGAACCACGTTGGGACACGGCTGAATTTTCCATGGCACAAACACGTACCAGAAACAGCATAATTCAGGCTGAGGCCCAACCAGGAAGAGTAGCCGGTCTATTATTCAATAAACTCCTTTATGGCACCAATAATATCTTAGGCATCAATACAAGGGGAACAAGAGAATCAATAAATAAGATTACACTGAACGATCTTAAGGCCTATTACGAAAATAATTTTTCTCCTAACATTACAAAGATCCTGATAGCAGGTAATGTTTCTAAGGAACAGGCACTTGCAGCATTGAAACCATTAGAAGCCGAATGGAAGGCTAAAGAAATAAAAATGAATTCTTACCCCATTCCTCCAAATCCTGAGAAATCTCAGATATACTTTGTTGACATACCGGGATCGCGACAGTCAGTGATTTACACTGGTTACCTGGCACTATCAAGAAATGATCCTGACTATGTGAAGGCAGATTTCGTAAATTACAGGCTCGGCGGGGCATTCACGAGTATCCTGAACCAGATTCTTCGTGAAGAAAAGGGATACACTTACGGAGCTTCAAGTTATTTCCAGGAGATGAAGGTTAAAGCCCCATTTGCTGTCTCAACAAGTGTAAGATCGGACGCAACCTTCGAATCGGTAAAAATAATTAGGGATGAGATGGAAAAATACCGTAAGGGGATTACTGAAAATGACCTGCAATTTATTAAAAACTGCATGATCCTTTCGAATGCCCTGCGGTTCGAAACTAACGGAGCATTGATCGGAATGCTTTCGACTATGGCAAAATATGATCTTCCTGGTGATTATATAAAGAAGGAAGAGAGCATAATTAACAATATGACGATCGTAGAGCATAAAGTAATTACTGATAAATATATCATTCCTGATAAAATGTATTACGTAATTGTAGGTGATGCCGCCACTCAGCTTAATCCGCTTGAAAAGATCGGATTCGGTAAGCCGATACTTATAAAACCATAATTATTCTGTTCTTCCTTTGTGGCTACTTTGTATTCCTTTGTGGTTTTAAATTATTTTTTAATAAAACATTTTAATTCATCTTCCATGAAAAAGAGAACTTTAACATTTCTGATATTAATGTTTCTAGCACAAATCAGCCTGCATGCCCAGGATGAAGCAAGATTAATGAGGTTTCCTGCTATTTACGATAATCAGATAATATTCACATATGCAGGCGATCTGTATACAGTACAGGCAGATGGCGGTATTGCAAGAAAGCTGACGAATCACGATGGATATGAAATGTTTGCAAGGTTTTCACCTGACGGCAAGACAATTGCCTTTACCGGACAGTACGATGGAAATACAGAGGTATATACAATGAATTCGCAAGGCGGTGTACCCAAAAGGCTGACTTTCACCGCAACACTTGGACGAGATGATATCGCTGACAGGATGGGGCCTAATAATATTGTATTTGGATGGAAGCACGATAATAGTAGCATAATTTTTCGTTCACGGAAAAAGTCTTTCAATGATTTCAACGGGTCACTCTACACGGTTAATACAGACGGATCATTACCTGAAGAACTGCCTGTTCCCAGGGGTGGCTTCTGTTCCTTTTCACCCGACGATCAGAAAATGGCTTATAACAGGATATTCAGGGAATTCAGGACATGGAAAAGGTACCGCGGCGGAATGGCAGATGATATCTGGATATTTGATTTCAAGACTCATAAAACTGAGAACATAACAAATAATCCTGCCCAGGATATCATCCCTATGTGGTATGGGAATAAAATCTATTTCTTATCGGACAGGGATGAAAGCAAGAGAATGAATATGTATGTTTATGATCTCACATCGAAGGAAACGAAGATGCTTACTGATTTCAAAGAGTTTGACATCAAATTTCCATCTCTGGGCAATAAAGCAATTGTCTACGAAAATGGCGGGTACATTTACAAGATGGATTTGTCAACTGAAAAATCAGAGAAAGTAAAAATTATTATTGCTGAAGATTTTGTGTCAGGAAGGTCAGTTCTCAAAGATGTCAGCAAAAGCATCACCAATTTTGATATTTCCAACGATGGTAAACGTGCCTTGTTTGGTTCCCATGGTGATGTGTTTACTGTACCTGAAAAATATGGAGAAACGCGAAATCTTACACAATCATCTGGTATACATGAAAGAGATTCCAAATGGTCAGATGACGGAAAGTGGGTCTCTTACATCTCAGATAAAACTGGTGAAGATGAGATTTTTATTCAGGCCCAGGATGGAAGACAGCCTGCAGTTGAGATCACATCAGGAAGCTCTGACTACAAATATCAGCCTTTCTGGTCTCCCGACAGCAAAAAACTTCTATGGTCAGATCGCAATCAGACACTTCATTATGTCGATATCGATACCAGGGTGACAACAAATGTTGACATCGATTCCATATTTGAGATTCGGGAATATACATGGTCGCCTGACAGCAAATGGATTACCTACACAAAAAACAGCGATAACCGGTTCCAGCAAATCTATCTTTATTCTCTCGAGCAAAAAAATTCATTCCCGGTTACGGAAAACTGGTACCATGCTTTTAATAGTGCATTCAGCACTGATGGGAAGTACTTGTTTTTTATTTCTTCACGCGATTTTAACCCCGATTTCAGCAATCTCGGATCAACTATAAGTTATTCCGATATGAGCAATATTTACTTTGTCACTTTAAGCAAAGAGACTCCATCATTATTCAGGCTTAAAAGTGACGAGGCAGAACTGACAGTTAATACAGTCAAACCTGAAGCAAGTGAGAAAAAAAAGGAAACCACTGCACAGCCAAAGAAGACAGATTTGCAAATTGATATTGACGGGATTGAGGGGAGAATCGGAAAACTGCCAATAAAAGCTTCCGATTATTTCAATCTGACTTCAGTGGAAAACAAGCTTTATTATCAGAGAAAAGGACATAAAGATGATAAAACAGCTTTGTTCATGTACGATTTCGACTCAAGGGAAGAAAAGAATCTGGGCCAGGTTGATGGTTATGAGATTTCAGCAAATAAGAAGAAAATGATTGTCTCTCAAAATGGGATGTACGGTATTATAAACCTGCCTGCCATCGAGGTTAAAGTCACTGATAAATTAGATCTATCTGGCCTTCAGATGGTAATTAATAAAAAGGAAGAATGGGAACAGATATATAAAGAAACATGGCGCCAGATGAGGGATTTTTTCTATTCTCCAAATATGAACGGGGTTGACTGGAAAGCCCAGGGTGACAAATATGAAGAATTGGTTAAATATGTTAATAACAGGAATGATCTGACATATATTCTGGGTGAACTGGTGGGAGAACTGAATATTGGACACGCTTATGTCGGAGGAGGTGACAGACCACAACCTGAACGGATAAAAACAGGTTTGCTTGGTGCTGAGATTTCTAAAGATAAAGTGAGTGGCTATTTCAGGATTGATAAAATTCTGAAGGGACAAAACTGGACTGGTCAGGTTAAATCGCCATTGACTGAAATAGGAGTAAATGCAAGCGAAGGAGATTTTATCCTCGCGGTTGACGGTAAGCCTGTAAATAAAATGAATAATATATATGAAGCTCTTGTAAATAAAGCCGGCCGACAGGTAAATCTCACATTGAACAATATTCCTTCAGAACTGGGGAAACGTGAAGTCACTGTTATGCCTATTGATGATGAATCACAACTGTATTACTTAAACTGGGTAAATAATAATATGGAGAAAGTGAATAAAGCAACCAATGGCAGAGTAGGTTATTTACATATACCGAATATGGGAGTTGACGGACTGAATGAGTTCATCAAATATTATTTCCCGCAACTGGAAAAAGAAGCGTTGGTGGTAGATGTAAGAGGTAATGGCGGAGGATTTGTTTCATCAATAATAATTGAAAACCTCCGGAGGGTTGCTGCAATGATCAGTGTTACGCGCAACTCAAAACCCGATATCAACCCGGATGGGACACTATACGGTCCGATGGTAATGTTGTGTGACGAGTTTTCGGCATCAGACGGAGACATAGTTACTTATAGGTTCAAGACATACAACATGGGCAAGGTAGTAGGAAAAAGAACATGGGGAGGCGTGACCGGAATAAGAGGGACACTTCCACTTGTTGATGGAGGATTCCTAAGCAGACCGGAGTTTTCGATATATGATCTGGAAGGGAAAAAGTGGATTATAGAAGGTATTGGTGTAGAACCTGATATCGTGGTTGATAATGATCCATATCTTGAATATACAGGTACGGACCAACAGTTAAATAAAGCTATCGAGGTTATTCTGGATGATTTGAAGACAAAGGCTAAGAAAATCCCGGATCATCCGCCTTATCCGGTAAAATAGCCGGTATTTGTTGAGTAGTAAGATAGTTCATAGTTCAACATCAGCGTTTTACTATCTTACTACTTATTTACTCATTTGTATTCACCTCTTCTCCCATTCTCCATTTCACCCCCTCCTTTTTACTTTCCTGTAATATTAAGCGTTGCAACATAATACCCCGGATCGATCTTTATTACCGCATTTTCAATATCCAGTTTCAAACTGGTTAAAAACGGAGTTGGTTTCACTATTTGTTCCTTGCCTGAAATATATATTTTAAGTGGCATATTAAATCCGGGAACACAATTATTCCATCTGAAAATGAAATCATTCCCTTTTATGGAATATTCAAATACAGGAATTCTGGTATCTCTCAGGTATTGATTAAAAAAGGATTTCAGATGCATGCCCGTCTTTTCGCTTAAATAGTTTTCAACCTGGGAACCCTTTACAACCTGATGATAAAAATCTTTATTCATACCGCGAAGAATGCCTCGCCATTTTTCATCATCATTAACTATTTGACGGAGCGTATGCAGCATATTGCCTCCTTTATAGTACATGTCATGCGATCCTTCACTATTTACATTGTAAATGCCGATTATTGGAATATCATTCAGTATGTTGGCCCGCGTACCAAGAACATATTCGCTGCCGGCCTCCTTGCCGAAATAATACTCGACATAAAGATTTTCTGCATAGTTGGCGAAACTCTCATGAACCCACATATCGGCAATATCCTCATAAGTAATGCTGTTTGCAAACCATTCGTGTGCCGATTCATGAATGATAATAAAATCGAATTTCAATCCCCATCCGCTATTGCTCAGATCAGTTCCCCTGTAACCATTTTTAAATCCGTTGCCATAGGTAACAGAGCTCTGGTGTTCCATTCCAAGGTAAGGGGCCTCAACCAATTTGTAACCGTCTTCATAAAACGGATACTGGCCGAACCAATGTTCAAAAGCTGCCAGCATCATAGGCGCCTGCCTGAACTGAAGTTTCGCTTTCTCAAGATCTTCCTTAAGTACATAATAATCACAATCAAGCTTCCCTTTCTCTCCATTAAATATTTCAGAAAAATGAGCGTAATCTGCAATATTTATGTTCACGCCATAATTATCGATAGGATTTGCGACAAACCAGTTGTATGTCTTTGTTTTATTCTTCTGTTTTACCACGCTTCTCAGTCGTCCGTTTGATACATCCATCAGGTTCCCGGGAACATTCACGCTTATCAGCATACTATCAGGTTCATCATACATATGGTCTTTGCAGGGCCACCACAGGCTTGCCCCGTCACCCTGGCATGATGAAGCGACAAACGGCAGTCCGTTTTTATCCTTTTTCCACGTTATGCCACCACTCCAGGGAGGTCTTGTCGATACTTTAGGGCTGCCGCCATATGTGAGTTCAACGGAATAAATTTTCCCCTGTTCCTGGTTTTCTGCCATCTCGATCCAGTATACATTGCCTTCTCTTTTGAAACTGAGAGGTTTGTTATTCTGAACAGCTTTTGTCAGTTTCAGCGGTTCCTGGAGGTCTATCTGCATTACATTATAAGGTTTCAATACCTTGTAAGTAACTGTGTTGGATCCATAAATCGTACTGTCAGAAGGGTTTACAGTTATATCAAGATGATAATATGTAAGATCCCACCAGGCTCGCTCAGGAGTTATCGATCCGCGCAGCGTATCCTGTCGGGTAAATACTTTATTGACTGATGGCAGGTATTGGGCACGGACCGGAAACGACTGCAATATCGAGCATAGGAGGATGAGATAAAGAATGGATAATCTTTTCATTGAAGATGGTATTAAGATAAAAGACAAAAGTAAACAA